>JAFEEK010000497.1 GCA_018241165.1 Pseudomonadota bacterium | reverse complement strand
GCAGCAAGGCGCCGAAGCAGATCCTCGAACTCGCGCATGATGGCGTGACCGTGCACGGTTTCGTCGAGGACATCGCCCCGTTCATGGACGGCTGCCGCCTCGCGCTGGCGCCGCTGCGCTATGGCGCCGGGGTCAAGGGCAAGATCAACATGGCGATGAGTTGCGGCCTGCCGGTGGTGGCGACGTCGCCCGCGGCCGAAGGCATGCATGCGCGCGATGGCGAGGATCTGCTGGTTGCCGACATGCCGGCGGATTTTGCCGCGGCGATCGTGCGCGCCTACGCCGATGCGGAATTGTGGAAGAAGTTGTCCGACAACGGCCTTGCCAACGTGCGCGAGCACTTTTCCTTCGACGCGGCGCGCGCGGCGCTGGCGAAAATATTGCCACCGCATTAAGTAGATTCTGATTTTGCTCGTCATTCCGGCGAAAGCCGGAATCCATCTTGATTCCTTCGGCCAACGAGCAAGATCAAAATGGACCCCGGCTTTCGCCGGGGTGACGAAACCCCGAGGCAATCAGAGCCGCGCCCTCAGTTTGGTGGCATCGACTCGAACTGCGCGCGCAATGCCGCCAGGCGCGGATTGTTCGGATTCAGTTCGCGCGCCGCGTCGAGCGCACGGCCGGCATCGGCGCGGCGCTTCTGCGCGATGAAACTCTGGGTCTGGTCGAGGAAGACATCGGCAAGACGGTTGCGCATCGCCGGTACCGATGCGTCATCGGGATCGGACTGCGACACTGCGTCGATGTAGGCGCGTGCCCGGTTCGGAGTCCCGTTGCGGATCGCCAGTTCGAATAATTCCCTGGCACGCGCGGGAATCTTCGCAAGACCCGCCATCGCCGCAGCGTTATCCGAATCGATCGCGAGCACCGCGCGGTACTTGTCGAATGCGCAATCGCCCGGCGGCAAAATCAGGTTGCCCGACGCCATCGCCTGGTCGGCGTCATTCAGCATCGCCCGAATGCGAAGCTGATCGGCCGGTGTCAATTGGGATTTTTTTTTTGCCGCGTCGAGACGTTCGCGCGCGTCAGTGAGCCGTGAATTGGCCTTGCGCAATGCGGGACTGTCCGGCATGGCCTGTGCGGCCTGCTGCAACAAGGCTGCGGCTTGCGTGGCGTTGTCGTCGTCCAGCGCGGCATTGGCTTGCGCAATCAGGGTTTGCGCGACCCTGGCCATGCCGCTCTTTGCGCGGGCATTCGCCGGATCGCTCTTCAGCGCGGCCTGGAACAACGCGAGCGCACCGTCCGCTCCCGCGATGCGTCCGGCACGCTGCTGGGCCTCGGCTTTCGTGAGCGTATCTTCCAGCACCTGCTGCGCGCCGGCATGCAACTTGGCGATGGCGCCGCGCAACTCGGGGATGGCCGGGTGGTTCGGCGACAACTGTGCCAGTTCGGCAATGAGCTGGTTGGCCTGGTCCACGTTGTTCGCCGCAATCGCGTCGCGCGCCTGCTGGGCCACCGCTTCGGCGACCTTTTTCAAGCCATTGAGCGCTACCGCATTGGTGGCATCGGCGTCGAGCACGCGCAGGTAGGTTTCCGCGGCGCTGCCGCTGCCGACGAGCTTTCCGGCTGCAAGCGCGGCATCTGCTTTTTCGATAAGTGCTGCGCTGGCCGTGTTGCGCGTTTGCGCGGCGTGCAGCGCGGCCTTGAGATCCTCGACTTCCTTGCCGCCGCCGAGTACTTCGTTGGCCTGGTCGAGATCGGATTGCGCGGTGGCAAAATCGTTGCGCGTGAGCGCCGCACGCGCCTGTTCGATCAGGCGTTGGCCGACCTTGTTCAGACCTGCGCGCGCAGCTTCATTGTCCGGATCGAGCGTGCGCGCGGCCTGGAACAATTCGCGCGCGCTGTCGTTGTGGTTGCCGACCAGCTTGTCTTCGGCCAGCGCCTTGTCGCCGCGCGCGATCAGGGTGTTGAGTTCGGTGTTCGGCAGCAATCCGCGCACGCGATTCTGGAAAAACCACAGCGCCAGCACCGCGATCGCGACCGCGGCAATCGCCGCGAAAATCCAGCCGCGGCGCTTGCCTTCGGGCGCGGCGGCGCGATGCGGCGAACGATGCATCGGCGCATTGGCGATGTCGTCGAGCCTGCCCAGGCTTGGTTCAGCGCGCAGGCGCGCTCCACCGGACGGCGGCAGCGCCACGGTCGCGTCGCTCGAAACGGGCGCGCGGCGCGGCAGTGGAGTGGTCGAATCGGTCAACTCCGGATGCTTGCCGGCGGCGATGTCCAGTTCGACCTGTTCGATCGCATCGGCCACGGCCGCTCCGTCCTGAAAGCGGTCGTCCGGCTGCTTGGCCAGCAGGCGGTTGAGAAAGGGTTGCAGCGCTTGCAGGCGCTCGGGCAGGATCGGAATCGGCTGGGTGATGTGCATGATCCCGACCGCCAGCGAATCGTCGGCGTGGAACGGCACGCGCCCGGTCAGCAGTTCGTGCAGCACGATGCCGAGGCTGTACAAGTCGGCGCGGCCATCGAGCGGGCGCCCGCGCGCCTGCTCCGGGCTCATGTAGTGCGGCGTGCCGATCACCGTGCCGGTGCGCGTCATGTGCGTGGCCGAATCGCTGGCGCGGGCGATGCCGAAGTCGGTCAACGCGGCGCTGCCGTCCTCGCGCAGCAGGATGTTGTCGGGCTTGACGTCGCGATGGACGAAACCCTTGGCGTGCGCGTAGTTCAGCGCCGTCGCGATCTCACGCGTCACGCGCAGGGCGAAAGCGGCCGAACGCGGCGTACCGTCCTTGGCCAGCACGGCGCCGCCGCCGAGGTATTCCATCGCGATGTAGTGGTATTCGCCGGTGCGGCCGACGTCGTGCACGCCGACCACGTTGCGATGGTGCAGCTTGGCCGCGATGCGCGCCTCGCGCAGGAAGCGCTCGCCGAAATCCGGATCGGCAAGCAGGCTCGGCGACATCACCTTGAGCGCGACCTCGCGCTGCACCGATTCCTGCATCGCCAGGTACACCGTGGCCATGCCGCCGCGGCCGAGCTGACGCAGGATTTTGTAGCCGCCAATCTCGATCACGTGCCCGACCCGCATGCCCCGATTCCGGCCGCAAGGATATCACGCCGGATAGCGCAACTCGGCTGAAAAACAAGGGAATGTGGCCAATCCGGTCGCCCCGCGACATGATCGCCATCGGCGCCGTTGCGCCATCGGCTTACTGCCGCAGCTGCACGAGCGCCTCGAAATGCTCCGCAGCCTGCGGCCGCCCGAACCAATAGCCCTGTCCACAATCGCAGCCGAGCTCGGCAAGCAGCAGGCACTCGCCCTCGCTCTCGATTCCTTCGGCGACGGTCTCCAGTTGCAGGCTGCGCGCCATCTGGATGATGGCCGCGACGATGGCCTTGTCCGCGGAACTGGCGAGCAGCCTCTGTACGAAGGTTTGATCGATCTTGAGCTTGTCCACGCGCAACTTCTGCAAATACGACAGATTTGAATAGCCGGTGCCGAAGTCGTCGATCGAAAGCGAAACGCCAAGGTCTTTGAGGCCCGCGAGTTCGTCCTTGAATTTTTGCGAGTCCTGGAGCAGTACCGACTCGGTGAGTTCGAGTTCAAGGCTTGCAGGATCCAGATCGGCACGACTCAATGCGGACTGCACGACGTGGGAAATCGAACCGCGCTTGAACTGCGTCATCGACAGGTTGACGCAGACGACAAATCCACTGTGGCCGAGCGCGCGCCATGCCGCCATCTGCCGGCAGGCCTCGTGCAGCACCCAAGCGCCGATATCGACGATGATGCCCGACTTTTCGGCGGCCGCGATGAACCGCCCCGGCAGGACCAATCCCAGATCAGGATGCTGCCAGCGCAGCAACGCCTCCACCGCGACAAGCCGGCGGCTGGCAAGATCGAAGATCGGCTGGTAATGCAGAACCAGTTCGTGCCGGTGCAATCCGTGGCGCAGGCCGGATATCAGTTGCACATGCTCGAGCAAGTTCGCGTTCATCGTGGTATCGAAGAAGCGAAACGTGTTGCGTCCCGCGTCCTTGGCCTGATACAGCGCCAGATCCGCGCATTTGAGCACCGACTCGTATTCGCTGCCGTCGTGCGGGAAAACCGCGATGCCGATCGAGGCGGACGTCAGCAGCTGCATCCCGCGTACCTCGATCGGCAGCGATATGGATTGCAGGATCTGATTCGCGATCGCCGACACTGCATTCAGATCGCGTATGTCCGGCAGTACGACGAGAAACTCGTCGCCGCCCTGCCGACTGACCGTATCGCCATCACGTACGGCGGCGCCCAGGCGTTTTGCCACATGCTGGAGAAATTCGTCGCCGACCGAGTGCCCGAGCGAATCGTTGATCGTCTTGAAATCGTCCACGTCGATGAACAAAACGACCACCATCGCGCCTTGCTCGCGTCCCTGCACGATCGCCGCATCCATGCGCTGGCGCGCGAGCGCGCGATTGGGCAGTTGGGTAAGGCCATCATGCAGGGCAAGATTGGCGAAATTCGCCTCGGAATCGCGCACGCGGGCGATTTCCACGCGCAGGCGCCGGATCACCTGGCGCATGTCGTTGGCCAGCACCCAGCCGGCCGCGGCGCTGGCAATCAAAATGGAGAGCATGTCGATCGGGCGACTCGGACCGGGAATCCCTGCGGAAAAATTGGCCCAGCCGACCATCGAGGCAATGTTGAGCGACACGAGAGCTGTGAGCAAGAATGCAAACAGGCCCAGGAACTGCTTGCCGGTGAACAGCATCGCGGCAGCGACCACCAGGGTCGGATAGGCCATCAGCGCTTCGTCATAAGGTCCCTGATTGACCCAGATGATCGAGGTCAATATCACCGCCAGCATCCAGATGAAGACGAGGTTGGCCGAGGCAGTTCCGCTGCGCCGATCCAGCCACACGCAAAACAGGACCAAAGCCAGTGCTGCGGCAAGCAGGCCGGCGGTTCGCCAATCGCGCTCCATCGCGAACAGGGCGAGCACGATGAGCAGCGGCACGGCGGCAATGATTGCCATCTGCGTGAATCGACGCGATTGCAGGGATCGCTCGGATTCATCACCGGCGATGGCGTCAAAGAATCGAGCTGCGCGCTGTTTCATGCAGACCGCCCGTTTTCATGCCCTGGTCAACCCAAGGCCATGCCACGCACAGTTAACCACGGAATCCGACCAGGTTGCCAGTCGCTTGCTGGCCTGCGGATCAGGCCAACCTTCGCGCCTCGATCACGTTCGGCACGGCGGCCAGGCGGGCAAGCAGTGTCGACAACTGCTCGAAATCGGCCACGCGCACGGCGAAGTTCATCGTCGCCAGACCGGATGCCGCATCGACGCGTGTGTTGACGGCGATCAGGTGCACGTTCGCGGCGGCGATGACATTGGTCACGTCCTTGTGCAGCCATTTGCGGTCGTAACCGCGCACCAGCACGTCGATGTCGTAGGACTGGCTGCGACCACCGCCCCATTCCACTTCGATCGCGCGCGCCGGATCGCGCGCGCGCAGGCGCGCGAAGCTGGCGCAGTCGGCGCGGTGGATCGACACGCCCTTGCCGCGCGTGACGTAACCGGCAATGGCGTCGCCGGGCAGCGGCTGGCAGCAGCGTGCGAGCACGGTGAGCAGGTTGCCGACGCCCTCGATGACGATCGCGTCCTTGCTGCGCTTGGCAGCGCGCGGCGGCGACGGCGCGGGCAGCGGCGACGGCGGCGCATGCGTTTCGTGCAGGGCGCGCGCGACCTGGCCGGCGGTGATCTCGCCGAGCGCCAGCGCGACGAGAAAATCGTCCAGCGTCTTGTGCTGGAACTTTTGCGGCAAAGTATCCAATTCCACATTGCCAAGTGCCAGGCGCTTGAGTTCCTTGTCCAGGATCGCGCGGCCCGCGGCCAGGTTCGCGGACAAATCGGCATGCCGGAACCAGGCGCGCACCTTCTGCTGCGCGCGATGCGTGGTCAGGAATCCATGCTGGGTCGAAAGCCAATCACGACGCGGCGCGATCTCCTTGCCGGTGAGGATCTCGACGCGATCGCCACTGGCCGGCTGAAACGTCAGCGGCACGATGCGGCCGTTGACCTTGGCGCCGCGGCAACGATGGCCGACGTCGGTATGCACGTGGTAGGCGAAATCCAGAACGGTCGCACCCTGCGCCAGATCCAGCACCTGGCCCTGCGGCGTCAGCAGGTAAACGCGATCCTCGATGATGTCGGTGCGGAATCCCGCAAGCAATGCGCCGTCGTCGTCGGCATCGCCCTTGGCTTCCAGCAGTTGCCGCATCCAGGCGATCTTGCGCTCGAATTCCGCATCGGCGCCGCCGCCTTCCTTGTAGCGCCAGTGCGCGGCGACGCCGCCTTCGGCATGTGCGTGCATCTCGTGCGAGCGGATCTGCACTTCCAGCGTCTTGCCATCGTTGCCGATCACCGCCGTGTGCAGCGACTGGTAATTGTTGCCCTTGGGCCGCGCGATGTAATCGTCGAACTCGCTCGGCACGGGTGGCCACAGCGTATGCACCACGCCGAGTGCGGCGTAGCAGGCGGCAACGTCGTCGACCAGAACGCGCAAGGCATGGATGTCGTAAAGCGCGCCGAATTCTCCGCCCTTGCGCTGCATCTTTTTCCAGATCGAATAGATATGCTTGGAACGGCCGGCGATCTGCGCGTCGATGCCGGCCTTGGCCAACGCAGCGCGTAGCACTTTCTTCGCGCGCGCGATGAAACGCTCGCGATCGGCGCGGCTGTCGTCGAGCAGGCGTGCGATGCGCTGATAGGTTTCCGGTTGCAGGTGGCGGAACGCGAGATCTTCCAGTTCCCACTTCAACTGCCAGATGCCCAACCGGTTCGCCAGCGGCGCGTGGATGTCGACGGTGAGCTGGGCCAGTTCGCGGCGCTGCGCGGGCGCGAGCGCATCGGCCGCGCGCATGCGCACGAGCTGGCGCGCGAGCAGGATGAAGACCACGCGTACATCGCGAATGATCGCGAGCAACAGGCGCCGCAGTCCCTCCGAGTTTCCCGTGGCGGGGCGCGCCGCGTGCAGCGACCAGACTTTCTCGGCCGCCTGCTGGCCATCGAGCAGATCGCGCACGCCCGGCTCGGTGCGCGCGATGGCATCGACCTGCGCGGCAAGGCCGGCCTGGCGCGCGGCATGCAATACGCAGGCGGCGAAGGTATCCGCGTCCGCGCGCGACTGCGCGAGCAGATCCAGCGTGGCGAGCAATTCGGTTTCACCGGCACGCAATGCGGCATCGCCGGCGAGTTCCGCCAGGCGCGCGTTCCAGTGTGCGTCGAGATGACGTTCGAGCCAGTCGCGCAAACCGCGGCTGGCGGACTTGGCCGCATTCATGCGGCTACTTTGGCACGCGCAGGCGGCCGGGACAATCCGGCCGCGATGCGAAGTCGATCAGGGGTTGATGGTTTCGGCAGCCTGACAGTTGCCGCTGTCACAAACCGTCGAAGCAGGTGAAGCGGAACCCTTCAGAACGACGGAGGACACCGAGATCGGATTGCCTGTCGTCGGCGGCGTGATGTTCGAAAGCGTCGCCTGACAGGTGACGTTATCGCCCACGGCGATCGCCATGGAGCTTCCATTTGCAGTGGCCGTGGAATTCCCTGTGCCGGGCGTACATCCGGACAAGGTTACGGTTGCCGTGCCGGCCGTGACGGACGCGATCAGCGACAATCCCGAGACAGAAGTACCGCCTTCATTGCTCACCACGACCGAATACGGATTCGTCAATGTCGCATACGATTGCGTTGCGGGCATGTTGCTAACGCCAATGATCGGAACCGTCGCTACCGATACTTCAGGCGTCGCACAAGAAGGGCCGCCGGAACACGATCCACCTGGTACGCTGATTGAGGCTTTATTTCTAACCTGCTGCAAGGGTGGTGCAGTGATCGATCCAACTGTACCGGTCAGTGCAAACGTGACGCCGTCGCCATTGTTCGGCAAGCTGGGTATTGTCTGCGGATTGACTGAGGTCGGAAAACTGTTCGCTGGCGGGCAAATGCCTCCGCCGATCGGTGTGCACGAATTCCAAACAACCGATGTGAGTCCCGATACGAACACATTGGAAACCGGAATACCGGTAAGCGATGCGTTGCCGGCATTCATTACCGTCACAGCATAGGCAACCGCATCACCCTGCCCGACCGGTCCGGCAGTCGATGTCGTCATTGTTACGCCGGCCACCGCTGCCTTTTGCATTTCGATGGAGAACGCCACATTGTTCGACAGCGCAGGCGAATAACCATTGTTCGCAAGTGTCGCCGTACAGGTTGCGGTGCCGGATCTATACGGCACGCCTGTATCCGGCACAAAATTGAATGACAGTTTCTGCGCACCTGAAGCGCTTGTGGACTGCAAAATCGTCACACTGTTGGCCGGACTCGTCAGGATGTTCTGCGGGTCGCTGCAGGAAAGATTCGACAATGTCAGCGCATCGGGCGATGGGCCTCCAGCGACGTTTCCGGGAGACGTGCTGTTTCCGTTCGGATCGACGAAATAGACCAGAGGATCGATCGTGGCCGCACCGGTATTCGACACGGTGTTGACGAAACTCACGGGTGCAGTGACGCCATCTGCGTTCAACAGCGAGCAAACCGGCGTGGACTGGTTCGTGCACGAGATGCTGCCGATGTTCTGAACCGGCACATTGCTAGCGCTGACCACTGCAGCCTTGTTGTCCAACCGCTGTGGATAGACACCTGCCGGCGGGAAAATCGCGCCCACCGCTGGATAAAAACTCGCGGGCAGCGTTGGCCAATTCGTTATTGGCGGCGATGGCGGCGCAGGGGCTGTCAACGTGACCTTCAGATAAACAGAATCCGTGTTGTCAGCCGAGCCGGTGTTGATCGACGTGTTGTGGACATCCGAACTCTTGACCGTGTAACGCGGGCTGGTCGTCATGTTGTTCTGGATGCAACTGCCGGGCATGTTGCCGGGCTGCGCGATGGTCGGCGATATCACGCACCACTGCCCGCCGGTCGAGCCAAAATAGGCCGCGTCATAACCAAAATCGACGAACCAGCCAGACGTGGCGGCGCTTGCATTGTGGATCTGGAGAACGAAAATCGCTTGATTTGCCGATGGTGAAAGCGACCCGACCGTCAACGCGGAAATCCACGGCTCACCGACCGGAACTGTGGCAAGAGGATCTTCGAAATTGCCGACAAAAATGCGATCGCCAGCCACCGTGCCATTGGCGGCGAAAACTGGAGACGCCGCTCCGCTGGCGACTGCACCGATCGCCAGAATCGGATAGCACATCACCTGTTTCGTCGCCGAATTGTTGAAAGTCAGTGAAAGTTGCGATTGGCCGGCACTCGGCGACGTATAGTTCATGCTGGAGAGATCGACGATGCCGGACAATGGCCCGCCACTCCCGAATCCGAGTACGCCGCCACCCTGGGCGGACGAATTGCTGAATTGCGTCTTGAATCCGACAGGACCCGACGGGCCCTGGCTGGATCCGGAAGCTTCATCGCAAACCACCGGATAGGTCGCCGGATTGGTACTGTCCAGCGTGACCGTCGACAGGAAATTGACGGGCGAAGCCGGCCCCGATGCATAGGCAAACATGGTGCTGCCCAAGGGCATTTCCGCCAGCAAGGGGATGTCTATATCGGCGGGGCACTGATTGCCATTACACGCCGTATTCGGCGCCAGCAAATCGATGGTCAAACCGAGCGGCGAGGTTGCCGCGACGGCCGGTCCGATCATCCCGCAGGCTGCCGCAGCAACCAGTCCACGAAAAAATACCCGCATTGTGTCTTCGCCCGTAAGTGGCGGCCGCGTCCACTCCTCGCAACCCACCACGATTAAAGTTGAACAACCGATAGGTTATGATAAGCCATTGATTCGTGGAAAGTGTTAATGGCCGGTTAGTCGGCTTGCCGATACCTTCGATCCGGTTTGGCCACTTTCCGAATGGCACAACAACGACGGGCGTGAGTATATATGTACAAGTTTACAACTGTCATTCTGGCTGCGGGGCTGTGCGTAGCGACATCCTTGACCGCCAACGCCGAGCAATTTTCTTCGCTCGAAGAACGCATGTCGCAGAACGAGTTCCACGCCGCCGGTCTGGACAAACTTTCGCCGGACGAACTCAATGCATTGAATGCGTGGCTGCGCACGCACTACGGCACGCAAGTCACCTATGTCAGCCCGACCGGCAAGCCGGTGTTCTATCCGCAGGAATCCTCGCGCGAGCCCGTCGATGCCCACATCGTCGGCCAATTCACCGGCTGGTACGGACAAACCGTGTTCACGCTCGACAATGGCCAGCAGTGGCAGCAGGCCGAGTCGGCCAGTTATCAATGCGGCAAGTTCGACAATCCCAAGGTCACGATCAAGCCGACGCTGATGGGCAGTTGGCTGATGTACGTCGATCCTTGCCGCAGCCAGAGCCTGCGCGTGACGCGCATCAAGTGACGACAGGAAGTCGCCATCCCGGCCAGCACAAGGATGTGCGCTGAGCCGGGATCCAGCCTTTAGCCGTTCTTCAATCCATCGATCAGCTTTGCCAGCCGCTTCGGCGACACCGGCTCGGCGGTCTTGAGTTCCTGCGCGAACAGCGACACGCGCAATTCCTCGATCAGCCAGCGCAATTCGGATAGCGCGGGATCCACTGATCCGCGTGTCGCCGCGAGCTTGAGGTATTCGCTCCAGTAGACGCGCACGGTCAGCATCTTCGCCTGGTCGCGCGCGGCATCCTGGCGCAGGCGTTCGGCGCGCAGGCGCATGGCTTTCAGATAACGTGGAAAATGGGATAAACGCTCTTTTTCCACATTGCGCACAAATCCAGGGTGAACCAGCGCATCGAGCTGTTCGCGCAGGTCGTCGTAATTGGCGCTGGCATAGCCCATCAGCGGCGGATCGAGCCAGGCTGAAAGCTCCGCGTATGCGCCGAGGATTTCCTCGACGATTGCCAGGCGTTCGATCGCGGCCGGAAACAGCAGGCGCGTCAGTTCGGATGTCGCGCTGCGAAACGCATCGCGGCTACGCACATCGAGGTCGCGCACGGCCAGCAAATCGGCCAACGCGGCCTCGACGATGTCCTCGCGCAGATCATCGACGCTGGCGATGCCGGCATACTTCAGTGCGAGCTTTCGATCGATCGGCAATTGTCGCCGCGCTTGCTTGGTCGTTTCGCGCAGCGCACGACGAAGTAACCGCTCGACGCCGCCGGCATGCGCGGCATGGGCCTCGTCGGCACGCTCGAACACGCGCAATGCGACGGACTCGCCCAGATCGACCAATGCCGGATACGCGGCCACTCCACCCGCCCCGCCCACCACCTGAGGGATTTCGTCGAAGTCGAATTCGACGACGTCCTCGCGCGCCAATTCGACATCGGCGTGGCGCGAGAACGCAGCATTCGCCGCTGCGCCCCACTGCTCGCGCAACGCATCGATATCGCGGCCCTCGGATAACGTCTTTCCATGCTCGTCGTCGACCCGAAAACGCATGCGTAAATGCAACGGCAATTCGATTTCTGCGAAGTCATGCGCACCGATGTCGACGCCGGTGATGCGCTTGAGATAGGCCGCCAGCACGCCGGCAAGCGTTTCGTCGCGCGGTGTTTCGGCCTGCGTGAATGCGCGCGCGAAATCCGGTGCCGGCACGAAATTGCGACGCAGGGATTTCGGCAAGCCGCGAATCAGTTCGGCGACCTTTTCGGGCAACAAGCCCGGTACCAGCCATCCGCAACGCGCTGCCGATACCGCGTTCACGAACGCGAGCGGCACCTGCAGCGTGACGCCATCGGCCGCATCGCCGGGCACGAAACG
>JAFEEK010000496.1 GCA_018241165.1 Pseudomonadota bacterium | reverse complement strand
ACCTGCGTGGCGACGCGATCATCGAAGCGGCAAAAAAATCCGGCGCACAGGCGATCCATCCCGGCTACGGATTCCTGTCCGAGAACGCCGACTTCGCCGATGCCTGCGCGAAAGCCGGCATCGCCTTCATCGGCCCGAGCGCCGAATCGATGCGCAAGATGGGATCCAAAGCCGGCGCCAAGGACCTGATGGCCGCGCACGGCGTGCCGGTGGTGCCGGGCTATACCGGTGAAGATCAGGACGCCACCCTGCTCGCGCGCGAAGCGCAACGCATTGGCTTTCCACTGCTGATCAAGGCCGCGTACGGCGGCGGCGGCAAGGGCATGCGCATCGTGCGCAAACTCGACGAATTCGCCGCGAACCTGGAATCCTGCCAACGCGAAGCGAAGAACGCATTCGGCCGTGATCGCGTGCTGCTCGAACGCTACATCGAAACGCCGCGCCACATCGAGTTCCAGATTTTCGGCGACACGCACGGCAACATCGTGCACCTGAACGAACGCGAGTGTTCGGCGCAGCGTCGCTACCAGAAGGTGCTGGAAGAAACGCCCTCGCCGTTCCTCACGCCCGAGCTGCGCGCAAAGATGGGCGACGCAGCCATCGCCGCCGGCCGCGCGCTCGGCTATGCGAATGCGGGAACGGTGGAATTCATCGTCGGTCCCGCTGGCGACTTTTACTTCATGGAAATCAACACGCGCCTGCAGGTCGAGCATCCGGTGACCGAGATGACCCTGCACCTGGACCTGGTCGAACTGCAACTGCGCGTCGCCGCCGGCGAAGCCCTGCCCGCTTCGTTGATTCGCAACAAATCCGTGCCTCAGGATGGCCACGCCATCGAATTGCGCCTGTACGCCGAAGACCCGCAGGCCGGATTCCTGCCCGGCTCCGGCAAATTGCAACGGTTGCGACTGCCTGTGCCGAGCGCGCAGGTGCGCATCGACAGCGGCGTGATCGAAGGCGACACGGTAACGATTTTCTACGACCCGATGATCGCCAAGCTGATCGTGTGGGATCGCACGCGCGCGGACGCGCTCATGCGCATGCGCGAGGCGCTGGCGCAGTGCGACGTGATCGGGCCGAAGTCCAACATCGAATTCCTCGAACGCCTCGTGCGACATCCGGCCGTAGTCGAAGGACGCATCGACACCGGCTATCTGGACCGCAACCTTGGCGAATTCATCGACGCGGAAAAGGACGCCGATCCGATCGCCCCGTTCGCTGCCGCGACCGCTTGGCTTCTGCACGAAGAAGCGCAGACTCGTGAAATGGCAAACGCTTCGTCCGACCCGCATTCGCCGTGGGCACGCGCGGATGCGTTTCGACTTGGGCATCCCGGCAAACGCATCGTGAAGCTCGATCACGACGAAGTCGCCGCGTTCGGCGCGGCAGGCGAATACGAACTCACGACGGGCGCAGCGAAATGCATCGTTGCCGGCGCACGCATCGATCGCGGCAACCTGAGTGCGCGCTTCGATGGCGTGTCGCACCGCTTCGCGTCAAGCATCCACGGCGATCGCATCGTCATCCATGACGGCACACGCCGGCGCACGTTCGTGCGTGAACCGGCATTCGCTTTCGTTGCCAGCGAAAAAGCGCATGCCGATGCCGTGCGCGCGCCGATGCCGGGACGCATCGTCGTCGTCAAGGTCAAGGGCGGCGACAGGGTCGAAGCCAACCAGGAACTGCTGGTCATGGAAGCGATGAAAATGGAGCTGAGCCTGAAGGCCCCGCACGCGGCGACGATCGAATCCGTCGGCGCAACGTCCGGCGAGTTCGTCGAAGCCGATGCGGTGCTCGTGCGATTCGCGGAGACGAAACCATGAAACAGCTGTTTTGCATCCTCGCCATGTTGACGCTTTGCGGCTGCGTCGAAACACGCTTCGAATCGCCGCTCGGCGACAAACTCGAAACCTGCGATGCACGCTGGAAGGGCTTGTGGACACCGGCACCGCCCGAAGCGCAGGATGCCGCATTTTTCGTTGACGCCGATTGCCGTTTCTTCGTGATCGACCGGCCCGCGCGCGACAAACCGGTGCGGCGGCTGGAAATTCCGCTGCGCTACACGCAGGTCGATGGCCAGGATTACCTCGTCGTCGCCGACACTGCACTCAAGGATCTGGTAGAAATCCAGCCACCGCCCGGCATCGATCCGGTGCCTGCACAATCCTATTTCTTCGTGCGCTACCGAATCGACGGCGACCGTATCGACCTTGCCCAAGTCAACAGCGAACGCGTGGCGAAGCTCGTCGAGATTGGCAAGCTCGATGGCACGGTCAGCCGCGCCAACAAGGAACTGCACGTTTACGTGCGTGGCGATGCCGCGCGAATGCTGAAAATCGTGCGCGACGAACCGGTCTTCGAGGGCAGCGCACCAACATACCTCGCGCGCAGTGCGCTTTCGGTCGGCGAGTTCGAACGCAAACTGGCGCGTGCGCGCGGGCACTGACGCAATGGCCACACTGCCCACCCATGTCCGCATCGTCGAAGTCGGCCCGCGCGACGGCCTGCAGAACGAAAAGACCCTGGTGCCGACGCCGGTCAAGATCGAACTGATCGACCGGCTCACGGATACCGGTTTGCAAACCATCGAGGCGACCAGCTTCGTCAGCCCCAAGTGGGTGCCGCAGATGGCCGATGCCACGGACGTCTATACGGCCATTCTCAAAAAGGCCGGCGTGCGCTATCCGGTGCTGGTGCCGAACCTGCAAGGCTACGAACGCGCGCGCGCTGTCGGCGCGGCGGAGATTGCCGTGTTCACTGCCGCGAGCGAGGCGTTCAACCGCAAGAACATCAATGCCTCGATCGACGAATCCATCGAACGTTTCTTGCCGGTGATGGAACGCGCCAAGGCCGATGGCGTGGCCGTGCGCGGTTACGTGTCCACCGTGCTCGGTTGTCCGTATCAGGGTGATGTACCGCTCGCCGACGTCGTGCGCGTGGCCAAGCGCCTGCACGATCTGGGCTGCTACGAAATCTCGCTCGGCGACACCATCGGCGTCGGCACACCGGCGAAGGCGCGCGCAATGCTCTCCGCCGTCGCGCAGGAAGTACCGATGTCCGCACTGGCGGTACATTTCCACGACACGCGCGGACAGGCGCTGGCCAACATCCTCGCCTGCCTGGAACTTGGCGTTGGCGTCGTCGATTCGGCGGTGTCCGGCGTCGGCGGTTGCCCTTATGCGCGCGGCGCCACAGGCAACGTCGCGACGGAAGACGTCGTCTACATGCTGCACGGCATGGGCATCATCACCGGAATCGATCTGCAAAAACTGATCGAAACCGGTCGCTGGTTGAGCGCGCAGCTCGTGCGCGACAACGGCAGCAAAGTTGGCCGGGCTGCATGAACGATCCTTCGAGACTTTTCCGCGAAGCGCAGGACGCCTTCGCAAGCGGCATTTTCGATGCTGCATTCACGGCGGCCACCTCCCTCATCGATGCAGTGCCTGACCATGCCCAGGCCCGCGCATTGCGCGCGAATACCGCCCTCAAACTCGATCGCCTGCAAGACGCCATTGCCGATCTGGCCTGGCTGCTTGATCGACAACCTGACCATGCAACGATCCGCCGCAATCTGTCGATGTGTTGGATGCGCCTTGGCAACAGGAACAAGGACGCCGGCGAATTTGCCGCTGCCGATGGCGCTTACCGCAACGCCCTGGGCATCGACCCTGCCAACGATGCTGCGCACTACAACCTTGGCCTGCTGCTGTTGGAAAGCGCAAAGTCAACCGATGCACAGAAACACCTCGAATTTGCCGCAGCGGCCGATCCCGGCAACATCAACGTCGTCTTGAAATTGGCCGAAGCTCAGATCGAGAACGGCAACAATGGTGACGCAGTAAAAAGCCTAGAACGCATCGCCGTGCTTGATTGCACGCGCGAGCAAATGCAACAGTGCAGTCGCTTGCTCTTGCACGCCGCATCGCCAGACACCGCCAAATCGCTGGCCCTGCAGCTGATCCAGGCCCAACCAAAAGCAACCGGTTGGGGCCGGGAATTTTGCCATCAATTGCGCAAAAACAGCGACCTTGCCGGCAGCCGCGAACTGCTTGGCGTCCTGCGCAACCACACGGACGATCCCACCGAACAATTGCGCGTCGATATCCCGTTGGCGCTGGGACTGCCATCGACGTACTCTAGCCTGGCCGAACTTCATACCGTGCGTAGCGATTATCTCACCCGCCTTGACGCGTTAATCGAAGCGTATCCGATATCGCGCATCGCACGTATCCAGCCGAACCCCGAGGCATTGCTGTGGGACAATTTTTTTCTGGCCTACCAAGGCGAAGACGACGTCGAGCCACAACGTCGCTTCGGCAGGTGGATTGCAGATTCGCTGCAATGCGTCATGCCCGAGTTTGCCGCGCCATTGCAACGTGTGCGTCACGCGCGCCCGCGACTGGCGATGGTGTCCAGCCGCTTCCACAAATGCACGGTGGGCTCATATTTCACGTCCTGGGTCGAACACCTTGGTCAGTCGGGCTGGGATCTGATCCTCGTTCACATCGGCGACACGCGCGACGCACTCACGGCACGCCTGGCCAACGCCGCGCAGCATGAAGTGGCGCTGTCTGGAAATCTCGCGAGTGCAGCGCGCACATTGCACGATCTGGACGCAGACATCATCTTGTATCCGGAACTTGGAATGGACTTTCGTGCGCTTGGTCTGGCAGCCCTGCGCCTTGCGCCGGCGCAGGTTTGCGCATGGGGCCATCCGGTCACGACCGGCCTGCCCACCATCGACGCTTACGTGTCGTGTGCGGAAATGGAACCCGTTGGCGCGGCGGCACACTACACCGAGCGCCTGTTGATGCTGCCGGATCTGGGCACACGCTACCTCAGCCATCGCATTCCCGAAAGCGCATCGCGAGGCCATATCGGGCTTCCGGAAGACAGTACGCTTTATCTTGTGCCGCAGTCGCTGTTCAAGATTCACCCGGACAACGATTCCGTCATTGTCGACATCGCCCGGCGCGATCCGAGCGCCGTGTTCGTGTTCTTCGAAAACAAGGAGTCCGGATCGCGCGCGGTGTTCGAAGAGCGTCTGCGGCGCGCCTTCGCCGCCGCCGGAATCAACACCGCGCAGCGCTGGCTGTTCTTGCCCGCGCGACCGCGCGACGGTTACCTGCAAGTCAACATGGCCTGCGATGTCATGGTCGATACCTTGCACTTCTCCGGCGGCAACACCAGCCTGGATGCACTGCACGCTGGATTGCCCATCGTCACCTGCCCCGGGCGCTTCATGCGCGGCCGGCAATCGATGGCGATGCTAAAGCACCTCGGATGCGACGAATTGATTGCCGACACGCCGCAACACTTGGCGGAATTGGCTGTGGCTGTCGCCAATGATCACCCACGACGACAATCGCTGGGACAACGCATCAGCAGCGCCCTGCCTGGCCTGGTGCAATCCGACGCGCCGCTGCACGCACTTGATGCCCATCTGAAATCATTGCTCTCGCGTCATTGACACACACGTATAATCCGGCGACCCATGCCCGCCCGCCTTGCTCCCGACCAGTCCCGCGGTTACCTCGTGCCACTTGGCGCCAGCGTGCGCGGCGCCGGCGAAACCGGCATCTTTCGACGCCTGTTCGCCATCCTCGGCCAACGACCGCGCGTGGCGATCGTCGTGGCCAGCGCCGACGAAGCGCTGGCCGATGATCTCGATGCGCGCCTCGTCGCCGACGGCGCGGGTCACGTGCAACGCATCGTGCTTGCGCAGCGCGCGGACAGCGAGGCGCAGACGGCACTCGCGGTGGTCGAACATGCCGATCTTGTCGTGCTGTGCGCCGACCAGCCGCTGCGACTTTCCACCCTGCTCGGCGGAACCGGGCTGGCGCGTTTGCTGCGCCGGCGCAATGCCGACGGCATGGCGGTCGGCGGCATTGGCGGCGGCGCATCGGTATTGCCCGAACACATGCTCGGCGGTGGCGCGCACGGATCATCGCCACGCATGGGTAATGTCACGCTGGCGCCGGGGTTGGGATTGTCCAACCGCCTGCTCATCGATCAAGGCGGTGCCGGCGCGGATCGCCTCGGCCGCCTGCTCGGCGCGCTCGCGCTCAACCCGTTCGTGCTCGGCATCGGCATCGATGCCGACACCGCCGCGTTCATCGGTCCGGACAACGTGCTCGAAGTCGCCGGCGTGGGCAGCGTCACCATCGTCGATCCCACCGATGTCGGCCATTCCAACGCCGCCGATGCGGGACCGAGCGATCCGATCAGTATCACGAACTTGCGCGTGCACGTGCTCGTGCACGGCTCGCGTTACGACCTCGACTTCCGCCGGCCATTGTGAGTTTCGCGATCCGTCCCATCGAGCCGCGCGACGATGCCGCTGTCGCCGCGATCATCCGTGCGGTGATGCCGGAATTCGGCGCGGACGGTCCCGGCTTTGCGATCCATGATGCGGAAGTCGGCGCGATGTACGCGGCATACGCGCGCCCCGGCTGCGCGTATTTTGTCGTGGAACTGGATCGGAAAGTTCTCGGCGGCGGCGGTGTCGCGCCGCTCGACGGTGAACCAGACACCTGCGAGCTGCGCAAGATGTATTTCCTGCCGGAACTGCGCGGACGCGGCGCGGGCGACGCCCTGATTCGCGTTTGCATGGATGCGGCGCGCAAGCTCGGCTACCGGCGCTGTTACCTCGAAACTCTCACCGGCATGGACGCGGCGCAGCGCCTGTACGAAAGACACGAATTCGCGCGTATCCCTGCCGCACTCGGCAACACCGGTCATTTCAGTTGCAATCGATTTTATTTGCTCGACCTGTAGCGACGGGCAATCTACAATTCGCGCCCCATCGAACTGGTGCGATCATCCCTGATCGCATGAATCAAAAAGCGGAAATCCCTGCCCGCACTTCTCAATAAGGCGTCGCATGCAACTCGAACAGATCAAGACCGTCGTCACCGGCGGCGTTTCCGGGCTCGGCCTGGCCGTCGCCAAACATCTCGTCGCGCATGGCGCCAGCGTCGCGCTGTTCGACATCAACGACGAAAAGGGCGCTGCGGCCGTGGCCGAGCTCGGCGCGAAAGCGAGTTACCAACGCGTTGACGTGACCAGCGAAGACGGCGTCAATGCCGCCATCGGGCAGGCCGCCGAGCGCATGGGCGGAATGAATGTGGCAATGAACTGCGCCGGCATCCTCGGCGCCGGGCGCGTGCTAGGCAAGGAGGGCCCGATGCCGCTGAAGACCTTCCAGACCACGGTGATGGTGAACCTGATTGGCAGTTTCAACGTCGCCAAGGCGGCAGCGTCCGTCATGCAGCACAATCCACCCGGCGAAGATGGAGAGCGCGGCGTGATAGTCAACACGGCATCCATCGCCGCGTATGAAGGGCAGATTGGTCAGGCCGCGTATTCGGCATCCAAGGGCGGCGTGATCGGCATGACCTTGCCCATGGCGCGCGAGTTCGCGCGCATCGGCGTGCGCGTGATGACCGTGGCGCCGGGCGTGTTCCACACGCCGATGGTCGATGGCATGCCACAAAATGTATACGATTCGCTTTGTGCACAAGTACCGTATCCGTCACGGCTGGGCACCGCCGACGAATTCGCCGACACCGTCGC
>JAFEEK010000495.1 GCA_018241165.1 Pseudomonadota bacterium | reverse complement strand
CGCGCCCGGAACCTGCGGCGCCGGCTTCAACTCGATCCGCTTCGACGACGAGTTCACGCGCAACCTGCTGTACCGCAATTTTTACGACCCTTACGAACGCGAATGGAAGAACGGCAATTCGCGCTGGGACATCATCGACCTGGCGCGCATGTGTTACGCACTGCGCCCGCACGGCATCCAATGGCCTTCGCGCGAGGGCAAACCCAGTTTCAAGCTGCAGGACCTGGCCGCCGCGAACAACCTGTCCAGCGCGCACGCGCACGACGCCGCATCGGATGTCGCCACCACGATCGACCTCGCGCGCCTGCTCAAGCGTGCACAGCCGCGCCTGTGGGATTTCTATTTCGCGTTGCGGCGCAAGTCCGAGGCGTTCAAGTACCTGGATTACGCGCATCGCACGCCGGTGCTGCATGTCTCATCGCGGTATCCGGTCGAGCGCGGCTGTGCGGCGGTCGTTGTGCCGCTGGCCGCACATCCCAGCCAACCCAATGGCGTGATTGTCTACGACCTGTCCGTCGATCCGGCGCCGTTGATCAGCCTGGACGCGGATGAAATCCGCGACCTCGTGTTCACGCCGAAAGCGGACTTGCCCGAAGAGTTCGCGCGCATTCCGCTCAAGACCGTGCACGTCAACAAATCGCCCGCATTGGCGCCATTGTCCGTGCTGAAAGATGTGGACACGAAGCGCATCGGCATGGATGTCGCGCAATGCGAAAAACATCTCGACGCGCTGCGCCATGCAGCCGATGTCGGGGAAAAAGTCCGCCGTGTGTTCGCGCTCGAGCGCGACGAGAAGCAAACCATCGACCCGGAACTGGCGATCTACGCCGGATTCCCGTCCGACGCCGACAAACGCCTGTTCGGAAAGGTTCGCGGCACACCGCCGGCATCCTTGCGCGAATACGAAAACGCCTTCGCTGACGCGCGCTATGCGCCGCTGCTGCTCCGTTTTCGCGCACGCAATTTTCCGCAAACGCTCAACGCCGACGAACATCGGCGCTGGCAATCGTTCCGCCGCCAGCGACTCACCCAGGCGACGTCGATCACTTCGCTGACGCTGGACGACTACTTCGCGCAAATCGCCGCGCTGCGCGCCGCCCCGGCGACGACGGGTGGACAGCAAACCCTGCTCGATAGCCTCGACAGCTGGGGGCGCGACATCGCCGCCGACATCGGCCATACGTTAACCCTGCCATGAGCAAACCCTACTTCACGAAAAGCACCTTCGCCTTCCTGCGCGCGCTGGATCGCAACAACAACCGACCGTGGTTCCACGCGCACAAGGCCGAGTACGAACGCCACGTGCGCGAGCCGTTCCTGCAACTGATCGCCGACCTCCAATCGCCATTGGCGAAGATCAGCACGCACATGCGCGCCGATCCGCGCAAGGTTGGCGGCTCGCTGTTCCGCATTCATCGCGACACGCGTTTCGCCAACGACAAGACGCCGTACAAGCCCTGGGCCGGCGCGCGCCTGTTCCACGAGCGCCGCCGCGAAGTCGCGGCGCCGTCGTTCTACTTGCATATCGCACCGCGCGACTGTTTCGCCGGCGGCGGCATCTGGCATCCGGAAGCGCCGACGCTCAAGCGCATCCGCGATTTTCTTGCCGACAATCCGGCCGCGTGGAAGCGCGCCACGCAGGGCAAGGTCTTTCGCGAACACTTCGCGTTCTGGGGCGAAAGCCTCTCGCGTCCGCCGCGCGGCTACCCCGCCGATCACGAATTGATCGAAGACCTCAAGCGCAAAAGCTACGCGGCCGGCGCGGAATTTTCCGAAGCTCTGGCGTGTTCGTCCGAGCTTCCGGCATTTGCAATGGCGACTTTCAAGCGCCTCGCGCCGATGATCGATTACCTGTGTGCGGCGCTGGAACTGGAGTTCTGAACCTCACGCATTCGCGAAGCCAAATGCCAGCACATCGCGGATATCGTCGCTGCCCGTCATCGCCATCAGCAGGCGCTCTATGCCGAGCGCGACGCCGGCGCAATCGGGCATGCCGCGTTCCAGCGCAGCAAGGAAATTCTCATCCAGCGGCAACTCCGGCAAGCCACGCTCGCGCCGGCGCGCGTTGTCGCGCACAAAGCGCGCGCGCTGCTCCACCGCATCCGTCAGTTCGTGATAGCCGTTCGCCAATTCATGCTGGCCAACATATAACTCGAAACGCTCCGCGACCGGCGGATTCCCTGCGCGGAGCTTCGCCAACGCGCATTGCGTGGCCGGATAGTCGTAGATGACAGTGATGCGATCGTGCGGAAACTTCGGCTGAATCCAGTGCGTGAGCAACAGGTCCAGCCAGTCGTCACGCGATAGCCCGACTGGATCGACACGAATTTCACCGAGTGCAGATCGCAGTTCCGCCTCGCTCACGACGAACGGATCGAGCCCGATCTCATCACGAAACAAATCGCGATACGTTGATTTGCGAACCGTCGTGGATTTTCCGACCAGCGCGAGTGCGGCGTGCACGAGTTCGACGGTTTCGTCGATCAGACGCAGGTGATCCCAGCCCACGCGATACCACTCCAGCATGCTGAACTCGGGATTGTGCCTCTGCCCCGCTTCGCCATCGCGAAACACACGCCCGAGTTCGTAGTTGTCGCCAATGCCGGCAGCAAGCAGACGCTTCTGCGCGAATTCGGACGAGGTGCGCAGCCAGCGTTCGCGCGCACCGGAATCGACGTGTCCGGAAAACCGCGTGACGAAACTGGCGATATTCGGCTCGGTGTTCGCGCTCGCGGACAGAATCGGCGTTTCGACTTCGAGCACACCGCGCGTGGCGAAGAACTCGCGGATCAGGGCGTACAGGCGCGCACGCAATACGAGTCGTGTTTGCAACAGCGAAGGCTGCCCTCCCTTTCCCCCAAGCCTTGCCTGGAGGAGAGGGCTTTGCAGTCCCTCCCTACTCCCGCTTCCCCGACTCTGTCCAGGTTGAGTGCTTTGCAGCATCGCTCTACTCCCTCTCCCCCGACGCTGTCGGGGGAGAGGGTTGGGGTGAGGGGGCGACACTTCGGCCAGTACGTGCGCAATGGCAGACAACACATCATCAGTTTTCAACAATACTTCATCGTTCCAGAAACGAAGTACGCGGAATCCAAGCTGTTCAAGTGTTTGTGTGCGCTTTACGTCGTAGACATGCGCATCCAAATGCTGACTACCGTCGAGTTCGACAATCAGTCGCCGCTCGACGCTGACGAAATCGACGATGTAGCCAGCAAGCTCATGTTGGCGCCGAAATTTCACGCCTAGTTGCGCACTGCGCAGAAGCGACCAAAGTCTCGCTTCCGCATCGGTCGAGTTCTTGCGTAACCGCTTTTCAGGCTCCAAACATCACCCCCTCACCCCACCCCTCTCCCCCAAGCTTGCTTGGGGGAGAGGGAGAAAAGAGCGCCGAGTCGCGTCGCGCCGCGTGAGCCAACTCCAACTCAATCGAGATTGGGGGAGAAGGCGTCACATTGCGTGTCCACGCAAAAACTCCACAAGCCGCGCCTCGTCCCAGATTTCGATGCCCAGCTCCTGCGCCTTGTCCAGCTTGGAGCCGGCCTCGGCGCCAGCGACGACGAAGCTTGTTTTCTTGGAAACGCTGCCGGCGACTCTCGCGCCCAACGCTTCGAGTTTCTCCTTCGCCTCATCGCGCGTGAGCGCAACCAGCGTGCCGGTCAGCACCACGGTCTTGCCGGCGAGTGCGCCTTGCACTTCTCGCTGTGGCTCGGATTCTTGCCATTGCACGCCAGCGGCGCGCAGTTGCGCAATTGCGTCGCGATTGTGCTTTTCGGCGAAAAACGTGGCGATATGCGCAGCCATGATCGGGCCAACGTCCGGCACCTGTATCAATTCCTCCGAAGTGGCCTGCATCAACGCATCCAGTCCACCGAAGTATCGCGCCAGCGCCTTGGCCGTCGCCTCACCGACATCGGCAATGCCGAGCGCATACAGGAATCGATCCAGCGTCGTTTGTCTGCTCTGCGCAATCGCCGCGATCAGGTTTTCCGCCCATTTGGTCGCGATCTTGCCAGCCTTTACAGTTTCCGGTGTAGTGCCATCACGCTCGTCAGCGCGACGTTTCATTTCCAGCAGGTCATCCAGCGACAACTGGTACAAATCCGCGACGGAATGCACGTAGTCGAGGTCGCACAGATCCTCGATGTAGCGCTCGCCGAGGCCGTCGATGTCCATCGCTCTTCGTGAGGCAAAATGAAAGATCGCCTGCACGCGCTGCGCGGCACAGCTCAAGCCACCGGAGCAGCGCGCGACGACTTCGCCTTCATCGCGCGCGATGGCCGAGCCGCACACCGGGCAATGCGCCGGCATTTTCCACGCATGCGTGTGCGCGGGACGCTTGTCGAGCACCACGCTGACGACCTCCGGAATCACGTCGCCGGCACGGCGCACGATCACCGTGTCGCCAACACGAACATCAAGGCGCGCGACCTGGTCGGCGTTGTGCAGGGTCGCATTGGTCACGGTGACGCCGCCGACGAATACCGGTTTCAACCGCGCCGTCGGCGTGGCCGCGCCGGTGCGTCCGATCTGGATGTCGATCGCCTCGACCGTGGTCGTTTGCTCCTGCGCCGGAAACTTGTGTGCGATCGCCCAGCGCGGGGTGCGGCCGACAAAGCCGAGGTCGCGCTGCGCAGCGAGGTCGTCGATCTTGTAAACCACACCGTCGATGTCGAACGGCAGTGCATCGCGTTGCGCGCCGATGCGGCGAAAGTATTCGAGGCAGCCGTCCACGTCATGCGCAGTATCGATCAGCGTACTGACCGGAAAGCCCCAGTCGCGCAGCTTGCGCATCGTCGCCGAATGCGTCGCCGGCAGGCCAGCACCTTCGACCTCGCCGACCGAGTACGCGTAGAACGCAAGCGGTCGCTTTGCCGTTATGCGCGGATCGAGCTGACGCAGGGAACCAGCCGCCGCATTGCGCGGATTCACCAACGGCTTGATCTTGCCGCCGGATGCGCGCGCCGCTTCGTTGTATTTCTCGAAACCGGCGCGCGGCATGTAGACCTCGCCGCGCACTTCCAGCACGCGCGGCCAGCCTTCGCCGCGCAACCGCAAGGGAATCGACTTCACCGTGCGCAAGTTCGCGGTCACGTCCTCGCCGGATTCGCCGTCGCCGCGCGTGGCGCCCTGCACGAACACGCCGTTTTCGTAGCGCAGGCTGATCGCAAGGCCGTCGAACTTCGGCTCGAGCGAAAATTCCAGATCGTCGCGGCGGAGGCGCTCGCGGATGCGGCGCGCGAAGTCCTGTACCTCCTCGTCGCTGAACGCATTGGCCAGCGACAGCATCGCAATCGCATGTCGCACCGACGCGAATTCGCGCGATGGCGCCGCGCCCACGCGCCGGGTCGGCGAATCAGGCGTGACCAGCTCCGGATGCGCGGCTTCGAGCGCTTCGAGTTCGCGCAGCATTGCGTCGTATTCGGCGTCCGGGATATCCGGTGCATCGAGAACGTGGTAGCGATGGCTGGCGTCGTCGAGCCGCGCGCGCAACTCGACGGCGCGTTGGACGGCAGATGGCTTGGAAGTCATGCGCGCAGTTTACCCGCAGCCACGCTATGCTTGCGCATCGCAACGAGGAATTCCCATGGCCAAATCGAACTGGGCGCCGTTCCCGCATCCGGACAAGGCATTCGACTACGCCGGCGACAAGCTCGCCAAGTCTTGGAAGCAACTTCACGCAGGGGACCTGGAACCCTATCCGGACGAGAAACACCTCGCGAAACTGCTCAAGGCCAACCCCAGGCTCGGCAAGGACGCCGACAAAACAGCGGAGAAGTTGCAGGACGCCTGGCGCGCGTTTCATCGCGGGGATTTCCAGCAGGCGCACGATGCCGGCGTCGCGCTCGGCGCGCTCGGCGCATCGGTCGCGATCAAGGCCGGAGGAATCCACGCGACGTATTTGCTCAAATCCGACAAGGACAAGCTCGCGCGTTATGCGGCATTGGCTGAACTTGCCGATGACGCCATCGCAGCCCTGCCCGGCGAGGCCAACAGCCACTATCGCCGCGCGTTTGCGCTGGGCCGCTACAGCCAGTGCCTGTCGGTCGCGCAGGCGCTGGCGCAAGGCATCGCGGGCAAAGTGAAGTCGTCGCTCGATGCCGCGCTCAAGCTCGCGCCAAAGCACGCCGAGGCGCGCACCGCGCTCGGTTTGTACAACGCCGAAATCGTCGGCAAGGTCGGCGGCATGCTGGCGAAGCTGACCTACGGCGCCAGCGCGGCTGAAGCCGAAAAACAGCTCAAGGAAGCGCTCAAACTGACGCCGGATTCGCCCATCGCCTGGATCGAATACGGCAACGCGCAGATGCTCCTGCGCGGCGACAAGGGCGAAGACGATGCCGCCGCAGCCTTCGACAAGGCGGCCAGACTCAAACCGCGCGATGCGATGGAACGATTGGATTCGGAGTGGGCGAAGGCTCAGCTCGCATAAACATTCCCCGGGTATAGTGTGCGGCCGATGGACGCCGCAGCCAGCCCGAACCTCGCCACCGACCCGGTGCTCGACGCCCGCGCCAAGCGCGTGCTGCTGTGGCTGATCGCGTTTTCGTTCTTCATGCAGATGCTCGACTCGACGATCGTCAACACGGCGACGCCGACGATCGCGGCAGGCATGGGCATTGCGCCGCTGGACTTGCGCACTGCCCTGACCAGCTACACGCTCGCGCTGGCGGTGTTCATCCCCTTGAGTTCGTGGCTGTCCGACCGCTACGGCACGCGCGCGGTGTTCTGGTGGGCGATCCTGATTTTCACCCTCGGTTCGCTGGCCTGCGGACTTGCGCAAAACCTGTGGATGCTGGTCGCCGCGCGCATCGTGCAAGGCTTCGGCGGCGCGATGATGATTCCGGTCGGGCGCCTGGCGCTGGTGCGCGCGTTCGACAAATCCGAATTCGTCGATGCAATGGCATTCGCCACGATTCCCGGACTGATCGGCCCGGCCATCGGCCCGCTGCTGGGCGGATTCTTCTCCGAATACCTGTCGTGGCGGATGATCTTTTTCGTCAACCTGCCGTTCGGATTGATCGGCTTGTTCATGGCGCGGCGCTTCATGCCCGACTATCGTGGTGATCCGCGCTCACGGCTGGACATGCCGGGGTTTGCGCTGTTCGCGCTCGGCGCGGGGGGCTTGTCCTGGGCGCTGGAACAGGTATCGGACAACCGTTACGCGCAAGGCATTCTCGCCGGCATCGCCGCCTTCGCCGCGCTCGCGCTGTACCTGCGCCATGCCCGCCGCGCACACGCGCCGATCGTGGACCTGAAACTGTTGCGCATCCGCAGCTTTCGCATCGCCTTCAACGGCGCATTCGCCACGCGCCTGGGGGTCGGCGGCATCTACTTCCTGCTGACCTTGCTGTTCCAGGTCGGATTCGGCTACTCGGCGCTGGTCGCCGGCGCGCTGCAGGTGCCGCAGGCCGTGGCGATGCTGCTGATGCGCTTTTTCGCCGGCACGATCATCAAGTACCAGGGCTACCGCCGCGTGCTGCTCTACAACACCGCGCTGTCCGGCATCCTGATCATGCTGTTCGCGACCCTGCACGACGCAACGCCGGTCTGGCTGATCTGCGTGCAGGTGTTCGTCTACGGCTTCGTCATGTCGCTGCAATACACGGCGATGAACACGCTCGGTTTCGTGGATTTGTCGCCGACGCAGGCAAGCATGGGATCGAGCATGACGAGCACGATCCAGAACCTGTCGATCAGTTTCGGCATTGCCTTCGCGTCGCTGTTGATGGCGGTATTCCTGCACGGATCCCACGGCGGCGAGCACTACATCGCCGCGTTCCGCGCCACCATGCTGATCCTCGGCGGCGTGACAACCTTGTCTTCGCTGATGTTTGCCGGCCTGCCGCGGCGGGCGGGGGCGTGAATTTAATTCCCGGATCCTGTGACGTATTGGTTGCCGGCGGCGGCGCCGCCGGTCTCATGTGCGCGCTGACAGCAGGCCAGCGCGGCCGGCGCGCGATCGTGCTCGAAGGCGCCAATCGCGTTGGCAAGAAAATCCTGATGTCCGGCGGCGGCCGTTGCAACTTCACCAACACCGGCACCACGCCGGACAATTTCCTCTCGGCCAACCCGCACTTCTGCAAATCGGCGCTCGCCCGCTACACGCCGGCGCATTTCATCGATCTGGTCGAGCGTCATCGCATCGCCTGGCACGAGAAAGAGTTGGGACAACTGTTCTGCGATGAATCCTCGAAACAGATCGTTGCAATGCTGTTGGCCGAATGCGCGGCGGCGGGCGTGGATATCCGCGTCGGCTGCACCATCGACTCGGTGCGCAAGACCGCGGATGGTTTTGTCGTCGGCACGGACTCGGGCTTATTCACCGCGCCTGCGCTGGTCGTCGCCAGCGGCGGCCTGTCGATTCCGAGCATGGGCGCCAGCGGATTCGGCTACGCAATCGCGCGTCAGTTCGGCCACGATGTTCTGCCGACACGCGCCGCGCTGGTGCCGCTGACCTTGAGCGGCACGCATCTTGAACGCTGGCAGGATCTGAGCGGTGTCGCCCTGCCCGTCGAAGCGCGCTGCGGCACGCAGAGTTTTCGCGGCGCGATGCTCATCACGCACCGCGGCATCAGCGGCCCGGCGATCCTGCAGATATCGTCGTACTGGCAGCCGCGCGACGCGTTGACGATCGATCTGCTGCCGGAACTCGATGCGCTGACGCTGTTACGCGATCAGCAGGCGCAGCGACCGGCGTCCGAGTTGAAGACGATACTCGCCGAATGGCTGCCAAAGCGATTCGCGCAACGCCTGTGCGAAACCACGATCACGAATCGTCCGATGAAACAGTATCGAGACGCGGAGTTGATCCAGATAGCGGTCGACCTGAAAAACTGGCCCATCGTCGCCAGCGGTACCGAAGGCTATCGCACCGCCGAAGTGACGCTCGGCGGCGTCGACACCGACGAGCTTTCATCCGCAACAATGCAATCGCGTCGCGTCCCCGGCCTGTATTTCGTCGGCGAAGTCGTCGATGTCACGGGGCATCTGGGCGGCTACAACTTCCAGTGGGCGTGGGCGTCGGGGCACGCGGCGGGTTGCGCGGTTTGATCCGAACGCAGGAATCCGAAGACAAGCAACCTGCAGAGGGTTGCACGTATAAACAAAAGTGTTTATGTTTCCACAATCGTGCAGGGGACGCGACGGTGAAGATCAGCGAATTCCGCAAGTGGCTTGCACAGAAAGGTGCAACTTTCGAGGAAGGCGCGAAGCACACAAAGGTCTATTACAAGGGCAAACAGACGACCCTGCCGCGTCATCAGAGTCAGCAGCTTGGTGAGGGACTGCGCAAGGCGATCATCAAGCAGCTAGGCATTCAATAAGCGAGGCAGATCATGTTGACGTATCCCGCAATCATCGCATCCGACGGCGACGGTTTTTTCGTAAAATTCCCGGATATCCCGGAAGCGCTAACGCAGGGTGAAACCCGCGAGGAAGCGGTCGAAATGGCGGCGGACGCCTTGCTGACCGCGATGGATTTCTACGTCAGCGACAAGCGCCCGGTGCCCATGCCGTCGCCCGTAAAGCGCGGCCAGGTCGGCATCGACTTGCCGGCAAGCGCAGCAGCCAAGGTTTTTTTGTTGAATGCCATGCTCGACCAGCACATCACCGCGGCGGAATTGGCTCGCAAGCTGCACACCAGTCCACAGTCCGTGACTCGGCTCGTCGATCTCGGTCATGCGAGCAAGATCGACGCAATCGCCGATGCGTTGCAGTCGATGGGACGAAAATTGACGCTCGGGGTTACCTCGGCCAGGTAAATGAAACGGGGTCAGCCCTTCTCGGCCATGGCGATCAAACACCAGCCAGGCGCCGTGGGCGGCGCTTGCCGGTTTTGGGCGAGTGGGTTTTCAACCAGTCGGCGAGCGCGGCATCCATGCGGGTTTGCCAGCCATCGCCGCTGTCGCGGAACGGCACAAGTACTTCCTCCGACAGGCGGATGGTGATTCGCTCTTTCGTCGGCATTTTTTGCGGGCCCCGCCGACGTACGCTCAAGAGCTTTTCCCGAACATCCTTCGACAACGAGGAAAAAGGCTTGAAGCGGCGGAAATCCGCACGCGCCAGTTCGCGGACTTCCCCGTCGTCGTCAATCAAGGGTTTGCGGTTTGCCATAGCGGTTAGCCTCGCGTTTATTGGCTTTGCGAAAACTGATTACGCGCAGCGCGTCGTGTTTCAACGCGAAGCACAAGACATGCAGCCGGCCGTCCAGATAACCGGCGGCGATGTGGCGTACCTCGCCGTAATCCCGGCGCGAATCCATTGCGAACGCCGCTGTCACGAAATCGAAGTCGACAACGCGCTCGAACGAAAGACCGCGTTCGCGAATGTTGCGCTCGTTCTTCACGGGATCGAACTCGACGTTCACGGCCATATTGTATGCACGATCCAGTACGTGTCAAGAAATTGTACATACAAAAAGATCGGCCGGCGTTACCGGAGGAATCATGTCTCGCGCACGAATCGATCCAGCGTCGCCGCCGCGTCGCCGGATCCGATTCCGCCATCCCAGTCTTCCATCAGCGTCAGCAAGGTCAGTTTTTCCACTTCGCACGCGAAACGCTGCGCGATCGCGTCGGGATCGGCGACGCGGCCTTGGTCGGCGATCAGGCCGAAATGCACGCGGCCGTTGTAGGACAGGATCGACACGCCCATGCCGACGGTGCCATTCTGCGGCACCCAGAACATCAGCTCCTTCACTTCAACACCGGCAAGATACAGCGGTTTTTTCGGGCCGGGAACATTGGTGGCAACCGTAGTCGCCTTGCGGCTGAACAGATCCAGCGCCATGCGTTGCAGGCCGGCCGGCGCCATGCCGACCGCGGCGAGCAGGCCGAACGTGAGCGCAGCCTGCTTGCTGCGCTTGAGTTCGCGCATCGAGGCAGCGATGAGTTCCAGCCGCCGCAGCGGGTTCGCTTCACCCACCGGCAGATCCAGAAATACCAGCCCGAAATGATTGCCAAGCTGCCTGGCATGTTCCAGCGGACGCAGATTCACCGGCACGGTGGCGCGGATGGTGACGCCATCGACCGCTTCGCCCAGATCGCGCAGATAGCCGCGCAGCGCGCCTGCCGCACACGCGAGCAGGATGTCGTTGACCGTGCAGCGCAGGACTTTGCCGAGCGCGCGCACTTCCGCCAGCGGCAGGGGCTCGGCCCAGGCGCAGCGCTTGCGCGCGCCAAGCGGGCCGGCCTTGAATGCAGT
>JAFEEK010000494.1 GCA_018241165.1 Pseudomonadota bacterium | reverse complement strand
AAGCGCAAAGTGTGACGCGCTGGCGCGAAGTGCGCGGCGAACAGATCCAGGCCTTCATCGCCAGGACGCATCGCGCGGGTCTTTCCCCCGGATCGTTGCGCGACATGTTGTCGGCGTATCGCAGTTTTTACCGCTGGCTCGCGCGCGAAGGCGAGGCGACGTCGAACCCGGCGATCGGCGTGCGTTCGCCCAAGGCGCCACGCAAATTGCCGCAAGTATTGGATGTGGACGAAGTCGGTGCGTTGCTCGATTTTCCGACCGACGATCCGGCAAGCGTGCGCGATCGGGCGCTGTTCGAGCTTTTGTATTCATCCGGACTACGTGTGTCGGAACTCACCGACGTGCGCTGGCGCGATCTGGACATGGCGCAAGGCCTGATTCGCGTCACCGGCAAGGGCCGCAAGACGCGCATCGTGCCGGTGGGCGGCAAGGCCATCACCGCGTTGAGTGCGCTGCGCGAGCAGGATCGACCGGGCGCCGATGATCCGCTCGTCCACGGCAGGTTCGGCAAGCCATTGACACCGGCTGCCGTGCGTGCGCGCCTGAAGCGCCGGGCGAAGGATCAGGGTGTGTGGAAGCGCGTGTATCCACACCTGCTGCGCCATTCCTGCGCCAGCCACGTGCTCGAATCCTCCGGCGACCTGCGCGCCGTGCAGGAGCTGCTCGGCCACGCCGACATCGGCACCACGCAGATCTACACGCACCTGGACTTCCAACATCTGGCCAAGGTCTACGACGCTGCGCATCCAAGGGCGCGGAGAAAGAAGTAGCAGGTGGACTCAGCCGCGTGCCCTGCGCGGCGTGCGCACCGTGTGCGCATCGACGTAGCCGTCGAGCAAATTGCGGATCATGCGCTGGTATTGCGTGTGGTGGCGCGTGGCCTCGGACTTGAAGAAGTCCACGCTCTTCTTGCTCAAGGCCAGCGTGACCTTGACGCCTTCTTCGCGAAAGGCGAGCTCGGCCGGACTCGGAAGAAAGTCCGGAACGATTTCGACCTTGCCGATCGGCTCATCGCTGTAGCGAATTTTGCTGTTCATAAATTGCCTTGCCTTTGCGCCAATATCCGGCGCCGAAAATGCGAATGACATCGTCTCGATGCGTGAAGCGTACCGTCAACACGCCTCCGCCCGTCTTGCCGAAACAGTAGAAACGTTCCTCCTGTCGGCTATGTTCCAGATCACGGGCGATAACGCGTAGCGGATCGGCGAAAGCCCACTGTGCGATCTCGAATGGCACGCCGTGCTTGGCTTGGTTGGCCTTGTTCTTTGCCTCGTCCCATTCAAAATGCGCTGCCGGCATCTGGCCACCTTAGCACGAATACATATTTATAACCATACGAATATATGTACTCGCCTTTTGCAGATGCGGCGCTTGTAAACCCTTCCGTTAGTCTCCATTTCGGATTCCTTCGTTCCCCGGATTTGCCGTCATGTCCGACACCTTTCATGCCACCACCATCGTCTGCGTACGCCGCGACGGAAAAGTCGTCATCGGCGGCGACGGCCAGGTCACGCTCGGCAACATCGTCGCCAAGGCGAATGCGCGCAAGCTGCGCCGGCTCGGCAAGGACGGCGCGGTGATCGCCGGATTCGCCGGCGCCACGGCCGATGCGTTCACCTTGTTCGAATTGTTCGAGGCCAAGCTCGACAAGCACGGCAACAACCTCACGCGCGCAGCGGTGGAGCTGGCCAAGGAATGGCGTACCGACCGGCGTCTCGGGCGATTGGAAGCGATGCTTGCGGTCGCCGACAAGGAAGCGAGTTTGCTGATTTCCGGCAATGGCGATGTGCTCGAACCCGAGAACGGATTGATTGCGATTGGCTCCGGCGGGCCATATGCGCAAGCAGCAGCGAAGGCGCTGCTGGAAAACTCGAACTTGTCAGCGCGCGAAGTGGTCGAGCGTGCGCTGAAGATCGCCGGCGATATTTGCATCTACACCAACCACAACATCACGATCGAAGAACTTTGATGTCCGAATTGACTCCCCGCGAAATCGTCACCCAACTCGACCGCTACATCATCGGCCAGAACGCGGCCAAGCGCGCGGTCGCGATCGCGCTGCGCAACCGCTGGCGGCGCATGCAGCTCGATCCCGCGTTGCGCAACGAGGTGACGCCGAAGAACATCCTCATGATCGGCCCGACCGGCGTCGGCAAGACCGAGATCGCGCGACGCCTCGCTGCGCTCGCGAACGCGCCGTTCATCAAGGTCGAGGCGACCAAGTTCACCGAGGTCGGCTATGTCGGCAAGGACGTGGAGCAGATCGTGCGCGACCTGGCCGATGCGGCGGTGAAGATGGCGCGCGAGCAGGCCAAGTCGCAGGTGCGCGAGCAGGCGCAGGATCGCGCCGAAGAGCGCATCCTCGACGCGCTGATTCCGAAACGCCAGTTGCATGGCTTCATGGGCGAGCCGCAACAGCCCGATACCAGCGATTCGGAAACGCGCCAGAAGATGCGCAAGCAACTGCGCGAAGGAACCCTGGACGAGCGCGAAATCGAGATCGAAACCGCGGTGAACGTGGGCGTGGAAATCATGGCGCCGCCGGGCATGGAAGAAATGACGCAACAATTGCGCGGAATGTTTTCTTCGATCGCCGGCAACAAGACGCAGCAGCGCAAGCTGCCGATCAAGGCCGCGCGTCCGTTGCTGATCGATGAGGAAGCCTCGCGCCTGGTCAACGACGAGGAACTCAAGGCGCAGGCGCTGGACAACTGCGAGCAGAACGGCATCGTCTTCATCGACGAGATCGACAAGGTCGCGCAGCGCGGCGAATTCAGCGGCGCGGGAGTCAGTCGCGAAGGCGTGCAGCGCGACCTGTTGCCTTTGGTCGAGGGTTCGACCGTGTCGACCAAGCACGGCATGGTCAAGACCGACCACATCCTGTTCATCGCCTCGGGCGCGTTTTCGCTCGCGAAACCATCGGACCTGATTCCGGAATTGCAGGGCCGCTTTCCGATCCGCGTGGAATTGACGGCTCTGTCGGCTGGAGATTTCGAGCGCATTCTCACCGAACCCGACCACGCGCTGACCAAGCAGTACGTCGCGCTGATGGCGACCGAAGGCGTGAGCCTGGAATTTGCCGCCGATGGCGTGCGGCGCCTGGCCGAGACTGCGTTCGCGGTGAATGAACGTACCGAGAACATCGGCGCGCGTCGCCTGCACACCGTGCTCGAACGCCTGCTCGACACGATTTCGTTCGAGGCGCCGGGCGAGAATGGGAAAAAGTATACGATCGACGCGGCTTATGTCGACGGCCATCTGGCGGCGCTGGTGAAGGATCAGGATCTTAGCCGCTACATTCTTTGACCACACTTTTCGCGCTCACGCGGAACCTGTCGAACACCGAAACACCCCCTTCGGAACGAAGGGGGTCGCGCGCAGCGCGGGGGGATGAATGAAAGCGCATCCCCCTCATTCCCCCTTCGCAAGCGAAGGGGGAGGAAGATCATTCAGGTACAATTCGCGCCATGCCCCCCAAACACCACCACGAAGGCAATGTCGTCCAGTTCCGCGGCCGCGGTACGCGCGCGCAATTGCGCGAGGCGCTGGAAAGCCGCGTCCCCGTGCAGATCGCGCGTTCGCAGATCTCGCCGGGCTGGGTGCACGGCTTCGTCATCGGCTTGGCTGCCGAGTTCTGCCTGATCGCCGAAGTCAGCGACGCCATGCACTTCGACGGCTTTCTTGCACTCTCGGTCGGCGACATCGACGCGGTCGAACAGGATCCCGGCAAGGAATTCGTCGAGAAGGCGCTGCAATTGAACGGCGAGCAGATTCCGCAGCTGCCCGATTTCAAGCTCGACGACTGGCAGGCCATCGCCGAATCCGCCGCGCAGCTCACGCCGCTGGTTTCGCTCAACATGCTCGACGACGAAAATGGCGAGGTCAGCTACATCGGCCGGCTGACTGGTGCCGAGTCCGACGCGCTGGTCCTGCAGGAAGTCGACCCGAACGCGACCTGGTATCCGGATACCGGCGCCTACGAATTCCCGGGCATCGGCTCGATCGGTTTCGGCACGCAGTACATGCTGCTGCTGGCGAAAATCGCCGGCATGCCGCCGGTGCCAGTCCCGCCGGAAATGATGCCGGCGTCGTGAGTCCGCGCGTCACCGCAATCACCCTGCACCGCGCCTCGCACGCGCTCGAAGTCGGCTTCGACACCGGCGAAACGTTTCGCCTGCCGTGCGAATACCTGCGCGTGCATTCGCCGAGCGCCGAAGTGCAGGGCCACGGCCCGAGCCAGCGCGTGCTGGTGCCGGGCAAGCGCGATGTGAACATCTCCGCGATCGAACCGGTCGGACATTACGGCGTGCTGCTGCGCTTCGACGATGGCCACGACACCGGTATTTTCTCCTGGAGCGTGTTGCACGAGTTGGGCATCAAGCACGACGCGAACTGGCAGACGTATCTCGACGCACTCGATGCCGCCGGGTTGAACCGCTAGACTTGGCCGCATGAACGATTCCACCACCCACTTCGGCTACCGCGACGTACCGGTTGCGGAAAAGCAGAAGCTGGTCGGCCGCGTGTTCACATCGGTCGCGGGCAAATACGACCTGATGAACGACCTGATGTCGTTCGGCGTGCACCGGATCTGGAAGCGCTGGTTCGCGGCGACCTCGGGTGTGCGCCAAGGCGACGCCGTACTTGATCTGGCTGGCGGCACCGGCGACATCGCGGCGTTGTTGCTTCCGCTGGTCGGCGAGCGCGGTTGCGTGGTGATCGGCGACATCAACGCGGCGATGCTGCGCGTCGGGCGCGATCGGCTGTTGGATCGAGGCTTCGTGCGCAATCTGTCCTACGCACAACTCAACGCCGAGGATTTGCCGTTTCCGGATGCGAGTTTCGACGCGGTGACGATCGCTTTCGGCTTGCGCAATGTCACCGACAAGGACAAGGCGCTGCGCGAAATGCATCGCGTGCTCAAACCCGGCGGCCGCGTCCTGATCCTGGAATTCTCGGCGGTGCAGTCGCAAATCCTGAAGCCGCTCTACGATTTCCATTCGTTCAAGGTGCTGCCGCGCCTGGGTGGCATGATCGCGGGGGATGCGGAAAGCTATCAGTACCTTGCCGAATCCATCCGCAAGCATCCGGATCAGGCGACGTTGAAAGCGATGATGGAATCCGCCGGCTTCGCGCGCGTGGACGTGCGCAACCTGTCCGCCGGCATCGTCGCGATCCACCGCGGATACAAGGTCTAGCGTTTCGCCTTGCGCAATACCGCGCCGCGGTGCGCGGCGATATGGTCGGTCTTGTCGCTCTTGATTTCGTATTGCGGATCGTTTTCCGTCGCGTGATGCGTATGGCCCTTGTAGTCGAAATCGCGCGTGTGAATCCTGATGATCGCGCCGCTGACGAAGCCGGCCTCCGAATTCCAGGTAACGTGGTCGCCGATCTTGAAGCGCAGGCTCATGTCGATTCTCCTGATGGCGGGGCATAAGTCAGCATGCCGTTTTCGACTCTCGCCGCCGACGTGTACGGATGGGGTTGCGTCTTGCCCGCAGCGAGAATGTGTTGCACGTCGATGCCGCGTACCTTGAGCCAGTCGGCGATCAGCGAACGATGGCAGCGCCACCACACCGCTTCGGCGCACATGATCGCGGTGCGTTTGTGTTGCGCCAGTTCCAGCAGACGATCCATGCCGGCGCTAAACTCCGGCGTCTGCATGTAATCCGCGTAACCGCGAAACGCCTCGTTGCGCCAGACGGTGTTGCGCGAATCCGGACGTGGATGCCGGCGGCCGCCGAGTTCCGGGAATGCAACATAGTCGATGTCGGTGTCCGCCAACGACGCGCGCAGCGTGTCGGGGTTGAACTGCGGATTCTTGCGCGAACCCGGATACCGGCGCACATCGGCGATGGCCTCGATGGCGTTTGCCTCAAGCATGCCGAGGAACTCGGCGGTAGTCCGCGTCGAGTGGCCGATGGTCCAGATCGTCAGCGCTTCGCTGCTCATTACAATATTTAACACCCTGAGGCCGGCAAATCGCACTTTCGGCATGGGCGCAAGAATGGTCGCGGCGCATAATCGTGCGCTTCCGGCGCAGGGGCGCCGATGCCATCAGGGAACCGCCATGTCGATTCGCGTTGTCCTCGCTTGCCTGCTGCTGGCCTTGTTCGGATTCACGCCGGCGTTTGCCGCCGATCACGACAAGTCCGAGACGAAGCAGTCCGAGGCGAAGGCCGCGCCTGCGCCGCAGGAAAAATCCGTCGTCACCGCGCACAGCGTGACGATCAACGGCCGCAGCTACGCGTACAAGGCGACCGCCGGCACGCTGATCATCCGCAACGAGAAGGGCGAGCCGGACGCGAGCGTGTTCTACGTTGCCTACACCGTCGGCGACGGCAAGGATTCGCAACAGCGTCCGGTCACGTTCCTCTACAACGGCGGCCCGGGCTCGTCGAGCATCTGGCTGCACATGGGATCGTTCGCGCCGGTGCGCATCGAAACGGCGAGTCCGAATGCGACGCCGCCGGCGCCGTATCACCTGGTGCCGAACGCCGACAGCCTGCTCGACAAAACCGACCTCGTCTTTGTCGATGCGATCGGCACCGGTTACTCGCACGGCATTGCCGACGAGAAAGACAATAAGGACAAGGACGCGAATCCCGACAAGCGCTTCTGGGGCACGGACCAGGATATCGACGCGTTCGGCCGCTTCGTGCAGCGTTACATCACCAAGTACGATCGCTGGAACTCGCCGAAATTCCTGTTCGGCGAATCCTATGGCACGCCGCGTTCGGCGGGCCTGGTGAAATGGCTGCAAGACAACGGCATCGCCTGCAACGGCGTGGTGCTGCTGTCGTCCATCCTCAATTACGCTGAACACCTGCCGGGCCTGGACATCAACTACGTCAACTACCTGCCGAGCTATGCGGCGATTGCCTGGTACCACGACAAGCTGCCGAACAAACCGGCGACGCTGGAGCCGTTCCTCACGCAAGTGCGAAATTTCGCGCGTGGCGATTATCAGGTTGCCTTGAGCAAGGGCGCCGCACTGCCGGATGCCGAACGCGACGCGATCGCGGAAAAATTGCACATGTATACCGGGTTGAGCGTGCAGTACCTGAAGGAAGCGAACCTGCGCGTCAACCCGGGCCGCTTTCGCAAGGAATTGTTGCGCGACGAAGGCCTGACCATGGGCCGTTACGATGCGCGCTTCGAGGGCGTGGATTCGGATTCCGCCGGCGAGAATCCGGAAACCGATCCGTCCGACACCGCGATCGCGGGTGCGTTCACCGCTGCGTTCAACGATTACCTCGCGCGCGAACTGAAATATCCCAGCGACGTGCCGTACAGAGTCGGCTCGTCGGCGATCCGTTCGTGGGACTGGAAACACAAGGTGCCGGGCTCGAACTGGCCGGTGCCGCTGCCGATCATGGTGAACGACCTCGGCCAGGCCATGCGCGAGAATCCGCATCTCAAAGTGCTTTCCGCAAACGGGTGGTTCGATCTGGCCACGCCGTTCTTCGCCACCGAATACGATCTGGCGCATCTGGGGCTGGACGCGAAATTGCGCAACAACGTGACGTTCACCTACTACCCGTCCGGGCACATGGTGTATCTGAACGTGGATGCGTTGAAGCAATTCAAGTCGGATCTGACGAAGTTCTACGACAGCGCCGCGCCGCGCTGATCCATTGGCGGAATTCCCGGCGCGCGATGGCATAATCGTGCGTCGTGCCTCATCGGAAATATCCGCCATGTCGTTCCTGCTTCGTTGCGCGGCGCTCGCCGCGATGAATCTTGCTGTCGTGCAATCCGCGTTTGCCGAAGCCGATCCGCATTCCTACGCGCAGCCACAAACCGTACGCGTGACGTCGCTCGCGCTGGATCTTTCCGTATCGTTCGACAAACACGAACTGGCCGGCAGCGCCACGCTGAATCTGGATTGGCACGACAAGGCGGCCAGGGAGCTGGTGCTCGACACGAACGATCTGGCGATCGAAAAAGTCGAAGTCGCGGACAAGGCCGGGCATTGGTCGCCGGCGAAGTATGCGCTCGACAAGGCCGACCCCATGCTCGGTTCGGCATTGCGCATCGTCGCGAGCGCGAACAACCCGCAGGTACGAATCGCCTACCACACCAACCCGGATGCGTTCGGCTTGCAATGGCTGGATCCTGCGCAAACCGCCGGCAAGAGGCATCCGTTCATGTTTTCGCAATCCGAGTCCATCGCCGCGCGCTCGTGGGTGCCGTTGCAGGACACGCCTGCGGTGCGCTTCACCTACACCGCGCACATCCGCGTACCGAAAGCGCTGCGCGCGGTGATGAGTGCCGACAATGATCCGAAGCATGCGCTGGACGGCGATTTCCGTTTCAGCATGCCGCAGAAGATTCCCTCGTATCTTCTGGCCATCGCGGTCGGCGATCTGGCGGTGAAAGAAACCGGACCGCGCAGCGCGGTCTATGCGGAGCCCGCGACCGTCGC
>JAFEEK010000493.1 GCA_018241165.1 Pseudomonadota bacterium | reverse complement strand
TCACCGCAACGCCATCCTGGCTCCGATTTCCGGCTACGTCGCCCAGCGCAGCGTGCAGGTCGGCAGCCGCGTGCAGCCGGGCACGCCGCTGCTCACGATCGTTCGGCTGCACGATCTGTGGGTGGATGCGAACTTCAAGGAAAGCCAGCTTACCCACATCCGCATCGGCCAGACGGCGCGCGTGCATGCCGACGTGTACGGCGGCGACGTGACCTACGACGGCCACGTCGAAGGATTGGCCGCTGGCACCGGCGGCGCGTTCGCCCTGCTGCCCGCGCAAAATGCGTCCGGCAACTGGATCAAGGTCGTGCAGCGCGTGCCGGTGCGCATCGCGCTGGATCCGAAGCAACTGGAAAAGCATCCGCTACGCGTGGGCCTGTCGACCGAGGTGACCGTGGACACGCACGATCGCAACGGCAGCGTGCTGGCGCAGCAGCCAGTCACGAAGGCAGTCGCGCAGACCTCAGTCTACAGTGCCGACTTCGCCGCGGCGGACACCGCCGCCGACGCCATCGTCAAGGCCAATCTCGCGCACTGAAATGAGCGAATCCGTGCAAAACGGCCGCGCTCCGCCACTGAGCGGCGCGCCACTGGCGATCCTCACCGTGGCGGTGGCGATCAGCACCTTCATGGAGGTGCTGGACCTGACCATCGTCAACGTCTCGGTGCCGCACATCGCCGGCAGCCTTGGCGTCAGCGCGCAGGAAGGCACCTGGGCGATCAGTTCGTATTCGCTGGCCAGCGCGGTGATGCAGCCGCTGACCGGCTGGATCGCCAGGCAGTTCGGCGAGGCGCGCACGTTCTGCATCTCGGTTCTGCTGTTCGTGGCGATGTCGATGCTGTGCGGCCTTGCCACCAGCATGCCGATGCTCGTCGTCGCGCGCCTGCTGCAGGGCGCCGGTTCCGGCCCGATGGTGGCGCTGTCGATGGCGTTGCTGCTCAACAACTACCCGGACGCCAAGAAAGGCATCGCGCTGGCGGTGTGGGCGATGACGGTGGTGATCGCTCCGATCTTCGGGCCGATCCTCGGCGGCTGGATCACCGACAATTATTCCTGGCCGTGGATTTTCTACATCAACGTGCCGGTCGGACTGCTCGCCGCCGTCGTCACCTGGAATCTGCTGCGCAATCGCGAATCCAAAATCGTGCGCACGCCGATCGACAAGGTCGGCCTTGTCCTGCTCGTACTCGGCGTCGGCTGCCTGCAGTTCATGCTCGACAACGGCAACGACAAAGACTGGTTCTCCTCGCCGATGATCCTCGCACTCGGCATCACCGCCCTCGTCGCGCTGGTGTTCTTCGTCGCATGGGAGCTGACCGACAAGCACCCGATCGTGGAGCTGCATCTGTTCGCCAAGCGCAATTTCACGGTCGGCGTCACTGCGTTGTCGCTCGGCATGGTCGCGTTCTTCGGCATCAACGTGGTGTTTCCGCTGTGGCTGCAGATCGACCTGGGCTACACCGCGACGTGGGCGGGACTGGCCACCGCGCCGGTCGGCATCCTCGCCTTCCTGATCTCGCCGATCATCGGCAAGAACATCCAGAAGCTGGAGTTGCGCGCCGTAACCACGTTCGCGTTCATCGTGTTCGGCGGCACTTCGATCTGGTTCGCGAGCTTCCCCACCGACGCGCCATTTGGCCAGCTCGTGGTGCCGCGCTTCCTCATGGGCATCGGCATCGCCTGCTTCTTCGTGCCGCTGAACCAGGTGATCGTGTCGGGCCTGCGGCCTGAAGAAATCGCCTCCGCCTCGGGTCTGGCGAACTTCTTCCGCACCATCGCCGCGAGCTTCTCCACCGCCGTGACGGTGACGATCTGGCAGCACCGCGGCGATTATCATCATGCCGTGCTGGCCGAACACCTCAACGCCGCCAGCCCGGCCACGCAGTCCTACGTCGGTCACTTGCAGGCGATGGGCGCGAGCGTGGCGAAGGCGTGGTCGGTTGTCGAAGGCGTGGTCACGCGCGAATCGCTCACGCTCGCCGTCAACGACGTGTTCATTCTCTGCGCCGTGCTGTTTTTCGCGTTGATTCCCATCATCTGGCTGGCCAAACCGCCGTTCGGGAATGCGGGCACCGCGGCGGTGCACTAGACCATATATCGCTTAAGCGGCAACCTGCCAACCCGGAAAAACCAGCACGGCAGGATGGCAGCGAAGCGCTGCTGCCAACGTCTTTGCACGCTCGACGCCGAGGTTGATGCGTCCAGTCTCGATGCCTGAAATGGTGGTTTGAGGAATTCCGCTCAATTTGGCGAGCTCGTTTTGCGAAAGCTCCTGCAACTCGCGAATGATGCGAACCGACTCGCCGGGCGAGACATCAACACGTTTTCTGGCCGGAATGAAATTGCGCATATTCAGGTCCTCCGATAATCGTGCGGCGCGACTCGCTCAACGCGGACGAGAATGTCTTGCGCCACAACCTCGTAGATCACCCGCCATTGCTCGTTCAACCGCGAAGAACGGTAGCCTTGCCAGCCGCCGGAAAGTGCTTCGTCACGAAAGCCCTTGATCGATCGCAGTCCTTGCGGACCGGACAGCATCACGATGTCCTTCCATTTTTCGTAGCGTTTCAGGATTTCGACGGGTACGCGCCGCGCCGAAAACTCCTTGTCGACGCTGCGATGTTCCTCGATTCGCCACATACCCGATAGTATCTAGTCTAAATATGTACTGTCAAGACCGGCATTCGCGAGAGATGGCTCAGAACATGTGCTTCTCGATCCCGAGCTGCGCCAGGATCTTGCTGGCGATTTCCTCGATCGAGGTGTGCGTGGTGTTCTGCACGGGAATGTTCTCGCGGCGAAAGAGTTTGTCGGCCTGTTCCAGCTCGCGACGGCACTGTTCGATCTTCGCGTAGCGGCTGCCGGGCTTGCGCGCCTCGCGCACCTGGGCGAGGCGCTGTGCGTCGATACTCAGGCCGTATAGCCGCTGGCGGAACGGGACCAGGCGTTTGGGCAGTTCGAGCTTGTCGAGATCGTCCTCGGTCAGTGGATAGTTCGCCGCCTTCACGCCGTAATGCAGCGCCATGTACAGGCAGGTCGGCGTCTTGCCCACGCGCGATACGCCCACGAGGATGACGTCGGAATCGGCGTAGTTCACGTCGATGCCATCATCGTGCGTCAACGCATAGTTGGTCGCGTTGATGCGCGCCTCGTACTCGGCGAAATCGGCCATGCCATGCGCCTTGCCCACGCGCGGCGAGCGCTTGGTGCGAAGTTCCGCTTCCAGCGGCGCGATGAACGGCGCGAATACGTCCAGCATCAGCGCGCCGCTGGTGGCAAGGATTTCGGTCAGTTCCGGATCGACCACGGTGTTGACGACCACGGGCCGCACGCCGCTGGTTGCATAAACATTGCGGATGCGCGCGGCCGCGCCGTGCGCCTTTTCCTCGTCGTCGACGAAGGGAATGCGAACGGTGTCGTATTCGATGCCCTCGAACTGGGTCAACACGGAATGGCCGATGGTTTCGGCGGTGATGCCGGTGCCGTCGGAGACGAAGAAGATGGGGCGGTGCATGGGTCAAGTTTAAGCGATCACGCTTGTTTCGCCGCGCCTAAACCCCGAAAATTAGCGTTTTCCGGCGCACCCTGTGCCGGCCAATTCCTGGAGATCCCCTTGAGCGACCTAGTGCTTTGGCTCGACGAACTGCGTCTGTCCGACCTCGGCAAGGTCGGCGGCAAGAACTCATCGCTCGGCGAGATGATCGGCAATCTGGCCAAGCTCGGCGTGTCGGTGCCGGGCGGCTTTGCGACTACGGCCGAGGCTTTCAAGCAATTCATCGCGCAATCGGGCCTTGCCGATCGCATCCAGAACAAGCTCGCCGCGCTCGATGTCGACGATGTGGACGCGCTGACGAAGGCCGGAAGGGAAATCCGCCAGTGGGTGATCGATACGCCGCTGATTCCGGAATTCGACAAGGCGGTGCGCGATGCTTACGCCGCACTGTGCAAAAAAACTGGAGCGGACAACATCGCTGTCGCAGTCCGATCTTCGGCGACTGCCGAGGATTTGCCGGACGCATCCTTCGCCGGCCAGCAGGAAACCTTCCTCAACGTCTGCGGCGCAGACGACGTGATCCACAAGGTCAAGGAAGTTTTCGCTTCGCTCTACAACGATCGCGCGATTGCCTACCGCGTGCACCACGGTTTCAAGCACGAAGATGTGTTCCTGTCCGCCGGCGTGCAACTGATGGTGCGCTCGGATGTCGGCGCCTCGGGCGTGCTGTTCACGCTCGACACCGAATCAGGATTCCGCGATGCGGTGTTCGTGACCGCAAGTTATGGCTTGGGCGAGATGGTCGTGCAAGGCGCGGTGAATCCCGACGAGTTCTACGTCTACAAGCCGACGCTGAAGCTCGGCAAGCCGGCGATCCTGCGCCGCCAGACCGGCGCCAAGCAGCAGCGCATGGTGTATTCGAGCAAGCCCGGCGAGCGCGTACGCATCGAAGATGTTCCGGCGGCGGATCGCGCGAAGTTCTGCATCAGCGATGCCGATGTGCACGAGCTGGCCAAACAGGCGCTGGTGATCGAGCAGCACTACGGCCGGCCGATGGACATCGAATGGGGCAAGGACGGCAACACCGGCACGATTTACATCTTGCAGGCGCGGCCGGAAACCGTGAAGTCGCGCACGCGCGCGACGCAGATCGAACGTTTCCATCTCAAATCCAAAGGCAAGGTGTTGGCCGAAGGTCGCGCCATCGGCCAGAAAATCGGCGCCGGCACCGCGCGCGTTATCCGCAGCATCCGCGACATGAACCGCGTGCAGGCCGGCGACGTGCTTGTCGCCGACATGACCGACCCGGACTGGGAACCGGTGATGAAACGCGCCGCCGCCATCGTCACCAACCGCGGCGGCCGCACCTGCCACGCCGCGATCATCGCGCGCGAGCTGGGCGTGCCGGCCGTGGTCGGCTCCGGCAACGGCCTGGAATCGATTCCCGACGGCGCGCAGGTCACGGTTTCCTGTGCCGAAGGCGACACTGGCTTCATTTATGACGGCAAGCTCGAATTCGAAAAGGTCACGGCGGACTTGGGCAAGATGCCGCCGGCGCCGCTCAAGATCATGATGAACGTCGCCAACCCCGAACGTGCCTTCGACTTTGCCATGCTGCCGAATGCGGGCGTTGGTTTGGCGCGGCTGGAGATGATCATCGCCAGCCATATCGGCCTGCATCCGAAAGCCTTGCTCGAATTCGACAAGCAGGATGCGCAGACGAAACGCAAGATAAAGGAGCGCATCGGCGACGAAGATCCGGTCGAGTTCTACGTCAACCGCCTCGCCGAAGGCATCGCCACGATTACTGCGGCGTTCGCGCCGAATCCGGTGATCGTGCGCCTGTCGGATTTCAAGACCAACGAATACGCAAACCTGATCGGCGGCGCGAAGTACGAGCCGCACGAAGAAAACCCGATGCTCGGCTTCCGCGGCGCGTCGCGCTACGTCGATCCGAGTTTCAAGGACGCATTCGAGCTCGAATGCCGCGCGATGAAAAAGGTGCGTGAGGAAATGGGCCTGGCCAACGCATGGGTGATGATCCCGTTCGTGCGCACGCTCGACGAAGGCCGCAAGGTGATCGACACGCTCGCACAGTTCGGACTCAAGCAGGGCGAGCATGGGCTGAAGGTCATCATGATGTGCGAAGTGCCGTCGAATGCATTGCTCGCGGACGAATTCCTCGACATCTTCGACGGTTTCTCGATCGGTTCGAACGACCTCACCCAGCTCACGCTCGGCCTTGATCGCGACTCCGGCATCGTGGCGCACCTGTTCGACGAACGCGATCCGGCGGTGAAGAAGATGCTGTCGATGGCGATCCAGACCGCGAAGAAGAAGGGAAAGTACGTCGGCATCTGCGGGCAAGGTCCGAGCGATCATCCGGACCTTGCGCAATGGCTGATGGAACAAGGCATCGAATCGGTATCGCTCAATCCGGACACCGTGGTCGATACCTGGTTGATGCTGGCGAAGAAGAAGGCAAACGCATGAAACCGGCAATCTTGTTCGCCTGTGCAGCGCTGATGTCGATCGGCTTCGGCGCAAACGCCACATCGTTTTCGTTCGACGACGTGGCCAAACTCGTCTCCTTGAGCGATCCGCAATTCTCGCCGGACGGAAAATGCATCGTCGTGGTGCGCTCGACGCCGGACTGGAAAACCGACAAGACCAGGCACGAACTCGATCTGGTCGATGTCAAATCGGGAACGCTACGCGTGCTGACGTTCGAGCGCGATGGCGTCTCGTCGCCGCGCTGGTCGCCGGACGGATCGCGCATCGCGTTCATCGCGAAGGCCGCCTTGCCGAAAGCCGATTCGTCCAAGGACGAAGGCAGCAAGGACGACGACGGCGACAAGCCGCAGATTTTCGTAATGCCGATGAATGGCGGCGACGCCGTGCGCATCACGCATGCGAAACAAGGTGTGGACGAATTCACCTGGAGCCCGGACGGCACGCGCATCGCATATTTGAGCGAAGATCCGCCGGTCAACGAAAAGGCGATCAAGGAACACAACAAGTCGTTCCAGGTCACCGACGGCCATTTCCTGCTACGCGAAGCGCTTGCCTCGACGCATGCGTGGATCGTGTCGGCCAAGGGCGGCGACGCGAAGCAACTGACCAATGGCGCGTTCAGTCTGAAGAACGATCAGGATGAACCTTCCCCGCTCGTGTTCAGCCACGACGGCAAGCGCATCGTGTTCACGCAATATCCATCGCCGTACTGGGGCCCGTCGTTCCGCAGCGTGATTGCATCGGTGAGCGTCGATGGCGGCGAACCGCAGACGTTGGTCGATGCGCAGGGCGCAACTGCGTTCGCCTACGCGCCGGACAGCGATCGCTTTGCGTTCCAGCGCTCGCGCAATGGCGACCAGAACAACGGCAACGCGGTGTACGTCAGCGACAACGGCAAAGTCAACGACGCCACCGCCGCGCTGGCGCGCAATTTCAACGGCTACGCATGGCTGCCCGGTGGCAAGGCCCTGCTCACGTTTGGCGAACTGGGCACGGACTCCGTGATCTGGGAGCAGCCGGTCGATGGCAAGGCGAAACAGCTCGATCTTGGCGATGTGCAGGTTTCGTCTGCGTTGAGCGTTTCGACGCACGGCGCCATCGCCTTTGTCGGCGCGACCTCCATGCAGCCGGCCGAGTTGTACGTGATGGATTCGACGCGCGCCAAGCCGCGCCGATTGACCGATGTGAATGCGTTCGCGGCCAAGCTCGATCTCGGTCGCAGCGAGTCGATCCAGTGGCAGACCGATGGCGGCTTCACCGCCGACGGCGTGCTCACCTTTCCACCCGGTTTCGACAAGTCCAAAAAATATCCGCTCGTGCTGCAGATCCACGGCGGGCCGGAATCTGGCTCTACGTTGCGTTTCTCGCCACTGACGCAACTACTGGCCGCGCCGGGCTTCGTCGTATTCCAGCCGAACTACCGCGGCAGCACGAACCTGGGCGATGCCTACCAGCACGCGATCTTTCGCGATACCGGCGAAGGCCCGGGCAAGGACGTGATGGCGGGCGTGGAAGCGGTCAAGAAACTCGGCTTCGTCGATGCGAACCGGATCGGCGTTTCCGGCTGGTCCTACGGCGGCTACATGACGACCTGGCTCACCGGCCATTACGACATCTGGAAGGCGGCGGTGTCAGGCGCCGCGCTGACCGACTGGGTGATGGACTACACCATCTCGTATTACCAGATGGGCGACGTGTATTTCTTCGGAGGCTCACCGTGGACGGCGAAATACCACGATATCTGGCGCGATCAATCGCCGATTAAAAATGCTGCAAACGTGAAGGCGCCGACCCTGATCATGGGCGATGTGGGCGACAACAACGTGCCGCTGGTCAACAGTTACGAGTGGTATCACGCCCTGCGCGACAATGGCGTCGACGTGCAGTTCTACGCCTACCCCGCCGATTCGCACTTCCCGCGCGATATCGTGCAGACGGTGGATGTGTACCGGCGTTGGGTGGGGTGGATGCAGAAATACCTCTGATTGACCTGCTGCGCTCGATAATTTGCGTGCCGGCGGTGCTCGGAATCCTCATTTACACACAAGTAAACTCCGGTTCCTGCGCTCCGGCGGCCCGCAAATTCTCATCGCTCGCGACGGTCCTCAGAGGTATTTAAAAAATGACGCGCCCGTCGGTTGTGTCAGGATCCGATAAAATCCGCCTTGCCCAACTCCACGCCATTGTGGCGCAGGATGTTGTACGTCGTGGTGATGTGGAAGTAGAAATTCGGCATCGCGTAGTAGCGCAAGTAGTCCAGACCAGCGTCGAAGTGCTTGTCGCCGTGACGCATTTTCAAGGTGATGGCCTTGCTTTCGCTGCCGGCGAAATTCCCCGCCGGAATACCGTTGACGAAATCGCGCACCTTGGCCACGCGTGCCTTGAGTTCCGCGAACGTGGTTTCGTTGTCTTCGTGCGACGGCACATCCACGCCACCAAGACGCGCGGCAGCGCCCTTGATCATGTCGCAGGCGATCTGCACCTGGCGCGTGAGCGCAAACATGTCCGGCGCCAGACGCGCGCCGGTCAGCACGGTTTCGTCGATCTTCTTGGCCGCAGCGAATGCGGCGCCCTTGTCGAGGATGACGGACAAGTTGCCGAGCATGCGGTTGGCGACCGGAACGAGGGTTTCGTACATCGAGACTTGCATGGATGATCCTTGTTGTGGGAATGCGATTGCGCGTTCGCGCAAGGCGCACACCTTAGGCCGTTCCGTGCGAAAATCAAGGCATGCCCTCACCCCGCGCCCTCTCCCGCAGGCGGGAGAGGGGGAGTGATAATCGCGCTGTGCGTGAAGATGCCGATTGATTGAAGCCGACCCCGTAGCTCAGCTGGATAGAGCGCGCCCCTCCTAAGGGCGAGGTCGCCCGTTCGAATCGGGCCGGGGTCGCCACGTCAATGCAGGCGCGTCGCCAATGCCGGAGCAAGGCTTGCCAGGAACGCATCTACGGCTGCTGTGTAATCGCCCGCCTCACCCAGCATTTTGTTGATCTCGCCATGGCGCATATCCTCGGGCAATACCTGCGCACGACTGCCGAATCCTTGCGCCTTCGCAACAAACGCCCGCGCCTGTGCGCACGAATCCGCGCGCCGCGACGAACACACCGCGAGAAACGGAGCGATTTGCGAATGCAATTGCGTGATTGGTGAAGCTGCAGACCACGCTGCCGGATCGTTGCCGAACGCATTGTCGTACAGGCCCGGATGGCGCGACTGCATGATCGTCGTGACATTGAATGCCGCGCTGTCCAGCGCCACCGTGCCAAGCCACGGCATTGCGCCCTGCGAAGTCGCGAGCGCAGGTTCGGCTGAAATCAGGGAAACCAGGTGCGCGCCAGCCGAATGTCCCATCAATACGAACGCATGCGGATCTCCGCCCCACTTGGGTGCGTCGCGCTGCGCCACGGCCAACGCCTTGGCGACAAAAGTGGCCTGCTGCAGCGGCGAGGCGTCCGGCAGCATCGGATAGTCGACCGACACGAACACGAATCCTTT
>JAFEEK010000492.1 GCA_018241165.1 Pseudomonadota bacterium | reverse complement strand
GATTGCGCATGCGTCCACCAGCGACCGAGTTCGGCGATGTCGTCGCCTTCGGGCGCGCGCAGCAGCAGGAAATCATAGGCGCCGCGAAAGCGCGGATGCGCAAGCAAACGAAACACCTTTTTCTTCTGCCGGTCGGCGAATCGCGGCTGCAGCGTCCAGATTTCCTGCATGACCTGCCCGAAGCGGCGCGGAATCGCCACGTGCCTGGCCTGTTCGGTGATGATCTGGTGGCTCACGCGCTGCCAGGCCAGATTCGATTCGACGCCGCGTGCAATTTCGCGTTCGGCCTGCGCGCGCACCGCGCCCCACAGCAGCACGGCGAACAGAAACGCGGGCGTGACGGATTTGCCTTCGGTTACGCGCGCGTCCGTTCCGGCAAGTCCGGCCTCCAGCACGGTGCGGAATGACTCGCCGCCGCGGAACGCGAGCGCGCGCGCCGTGAGCGGAAACACGGCGCCGAGCAGACTGAACTGTTCCAGCGCACGGAAACTCTTCAAGCCGTTGCCGGCAAGGAACATCTTCAGGGATTCGTCGAACAACCGTGCCGGCGGGGCCTGCGCGAGCAACACGCCAAGTTCCGCGAATGGCGCGCGCGCTTCGGGCGAAATCGAAAAGCCGAGCTTCGCCGACAAGCGCACGGCGCGCAGCATGCGCACCGGATCTTCGCGATAGCGTTGCACCGGATCGCCGATCAGGCGCAGCACGTGGCGTTGCACGTCGTCGTATCCGCCGACGTAATCGCGCACGGAGAAATCGGCGATGTCGTAGTACAGCGCGTTGGCGGTGAAATCGCGGCGCAGCGCATCTTCTTCGATCGTGCCCCAGACGTTGTCGCGCACGATGCGCCCATCGACGACCTGGCGATCGCCGTCGGTGTCGATGTCGTCGCCACCGTTGCCGCGGAACGTGGCGACTTCGACGATTTCCGGCCCGAACACGACATGGGCGAGGCGAAAGCGCCGCCCGATCAGGCGGCAATTACGGAACAACCGGCGCACGTCTTCCGGCGTGGCATCCGTGGCGACGTCGAAATCCTTGGGCTGGCCGCCGATCAGCAGATCGCGCACGGCGCCGCCGACCAGGTAGGCGGCGTAACCGGCTTCGTTGAGACGATAAAGAACGCGTAGTGCGCCGCTGGATATCTGCTTTCGGGATATGCAATGCGCCTCGCGCGGAATGATGCGCAGCGTGGCCTGATTCGGATTGGATTCGTTCATTGAATGTTCTTCGGGTGCGCTTCGTGCGCACGCGGGAATTGTCCCATGTAGGCGCGTCCCGGTATACTGCGGCCCGCGCGCGCTCCCATCGTCTAGAGGCCTAGGACGGGGCCCTCTCAAGGCCTAAACAGGGGTTCGAATCCCCTTGGGAGCGCCACTTTGCCGTTCATAAGCTGCTGCGCTTGTCAGTTTGCGCGCGTACGGTGCTCGGATTGCTCATGTACATCCAAGTACACTCCGCATCCTGCGCTCCGCGCGGACGCAACCCGGCTTCGCTCGCTACGCTTCTGAACAGCAAAGCCGAAATCCGATCTCACGGTCGATCTTGCGAATCTTCAACAATGCCCTTCGTCGTCGTCGAAAACTGCATCAAGTGCAAATACACCGATTGCGTCGAGGTGTGTCCGGTGGATTGCTTCCACGAAGGCCCGAACTTCCTCGTGATCGACCCGGAAGAATGCATCGATTGCACACTGTGCGAGCCGGAGTGTCCGGCGAACGCGATTTTTCCGGAAGACGACGTCCCCGCCGGTCAGGAACATTTCGTCGCGCTCAATGCCGAACTGGCACGCGCCTGGCCGGTGCTGACCGAACGCAAAGACGCGCCTGCCGACGCCAGGGAGTGGGACGGCAAGGCCGGCAAGCTGCCCTTGCTGGAACGCTGAAAAACCTTCCCGCTTACGAAAGACGCTCGCGCAGGATCGCCAACACGCGGCGCGCGGCTTCTTCGGGACCGTTCACCTCCACGCGCGCGCCATCGCCATCGGCGCTGACGGTCACCGTGAGGTTGCCGCTGACCGGACCGGTATCCGCGGGCGCCTTCGAGCCGCCACCGAACGGATGCAGGATGCGCGAATACCAGTGGTGCTCGGCGGGCGCAGCGGCCGGTGCCGGCGCGCGCAGGCCGGAGACTTCAAGCGTATAGGTGTGCGCCGTGGCGTCGCGTGCGCTGATCGTGCCGGCTTGCGCGCGTTCCAACGCCAGCCCGACGCGCTGCCAGGCATGATCGACGCTATCGGCGATCCGAAGGCTGCCGCTTCCGGAAATCACGCCTGCCGGCGGAGCGCTGCCGGTTTGTGCGGACGTGGACTGCGAAGCGCTGCTCGATCCCGGTTGCGGTATCGACAGCGTGTCGGAAGACACCGGCGAATCCAGATCAGGCGGTACTTCGAGCGGTTGGGTTTCCCGCGCCTTGTCGTAGTAATGGGTGTCCTGGCGAAACCAGCTGCAGCCGCCGAGCAGACCCGCGACGGCAATGAGGGAAATGGCCCAGCGAATGGAATGAATGCGGTTCACGGCGAATCCTGTCTGGAAGCGTTGAATCGGAAAGCTTACGCGGCACCACTGTGCCGCTGCTGAACCAGGTGCAACGCATCGAGTACTCGTCTCGCGCGTGCGTGGTGTCCTGCGCCCAGCGTCAACAGCGGCAAACGCGGCTCGGGCGAACCCAGGCCAAGCTCGTGCAGTAACCATTTTACCGGAATCGGGTTCGGTTCGGCGCCAAGCAGTGCGTAAAGATCGGCAAGCCCGGCATCGAGCCGTGTTGCGACGGCAGCGTCGCCGTGCAATGCCGCGTCGCACAAGGCTCGCAACGCGGCAGGCGCTGCGTTCGCCGCAACCGACACGACGCCGCGCGCGCCGGCCAGCATCGCCCGCGCACAGGTTGGGTCGTCGCCACTGAAAACGGAGAAATCCGGTGTCTGCAACGCCAGCAGCGCCGCTACGCGCGCGGCATCGCCAACGGCTTCCTTGATGCCGGCGATGCGTTCGTGTCCCGCCAGGTGCGCAACGGTTTCCGGCAGCATGTCGCAACCGGTGCGCGAAGGCACGTTGTACAAGACGATCGGGATGCCCGCTTCATCCGCGACGGCGGAAAAATGATGGATCAATCCTTGCTGGGTGGGGCGCACGTAGTACGGAGTGACGACCAGTGCGGCATGTGCGCCCAGCGCCGCCGCGCGCCGGGTTGCAAGGATCGTCTTGTGTGTGTTCGCCGTGCCGGTTCCGGCGAGCACCGGCACGCGCCCGCCCACGCGTTCGATGCAATACGCGAGCAGACGATCGAATTCGGCTTCGCTCAGCGCATGCGCTTCGCCGGTCGAGCCGGCGACAACCAGCGCCTGCGTGCCGCCAGCAAGCTGGTAGTCGATCAATGCGCCGAATGCAGGCAGATCAGGCGCATCGTCGCGGAATGGCGTGGCCAACGCACAGATGCTGCCCGAGAGATTCTTCAAGTCCTGGCCCGGAAATCGCGTGGGTTGGCGATGTTACTTGCCACCCGCGGAAGCGGCAAGTATTCTCGCAGCCGACGCTGGCAATCACCCCGACATGCGCAAGATTCCGGAAGCCGCCGCACCCATCGATCCAACCCCGCGTCCGGCCGCGAACGAGAATTACCTGTTGATCAACGCCTTCGCACCCGCCGCGCGTTCGCCGCTCACCGCGATCGCCAAGCGTGTGAGCGATGCCGGCTGCAACATCGCCGAGACGCGCGTGTCGGCTCTGGGCACCGAAATCGGCGTACTCGTTCTGGCACAGGGTGCGTGGGATGCCATCGCCAAGCTCGAAACGGCGCTGGCGCGACTTGAACGGGATGAAGAAACCCGGCTGATGCATTTCCGCACCGGGCCCAAGCCGGCGCAGACGAACCTGTTGCCTTACATGATCGAAGTCGTTGCCGCCGACAAACCCGGCATCCTGTTCCAGATCGCCGAGTTTTTCCAGGAACACGGCATCAGCGTGGAGCAGTTGCAGTCCATGCGCTATCGGGCGATGCAGACCGGCGCGGACATGTTCTCGGCGCAGATTACCGTCGGCATCCCCGCCAATACGCACATTGCCGCGCTGCGCGACGATTTCCTGGAATTCTGCGACGGCCAGAATCTGGACGCGATCATGGATCCGGTGAAGTTCTGATGGTCGCCGTCGGCAAGGCCGTTCCCGATCTGCGCGGCGACAGCACGACCGGGCCGATCCGCCTGCGCGATCTGCGCGGCCAACCGGTCGTCGTGTATTTCTACCCGAAAGACAATACGACCGGCTGCACGCGCGAAGCGCAGGATTTCCGCGATCTGGCCAACGCGTTCGCAAAGCGCAAGGCGATCGTGCTCGGTGTGTCCCGCGATTCGCTGGCATCGCACGAAAAATTCCGCGACAGGCAGAAACTCGCTTTCGCCCTGGTTTCCGATCCGGACGAAACCTGGTGCCGTGCGTTCGACGTGATCCACGAGAAAACTCTGTACGGGCGCAAGTTCATGGGCGTGGTGCGCAGCACGTTCCTGATCGGCGCGGACGGCAAATTGCTGCGCGAATGGCGCGGCGTCAAGGTACCCGGGCACGCACAGGCCGTGCTCGACGCGATCTCCGCGACATGACACACAGGGCAAGCACCGCATGACCAAAGGCAAGCGTATCTACGTCCTCGACACCAACGTGCTGATGCACGATCCGACCGCGCTGTTCCGCTTCGAGGAACACGACGTATTCCTGCCGATGACCGTGCTCGAGGAACTCGACGCTGCCAAGAAGGGAACCTCGGAGGTTTCGCGCAACGCGCGCCAGGTCAGCCGCTTCATCAACGAATTGATCGAGCGCAACCGCAAGCAGCCGATCGACCAGGGCCTGGAACTCAAACTGCCGCAGGGCTTGCAGCTCGATCGCAAGGCGCAAGTCGGCCGCCTGTATTTCCAGACCCGCGACTACGATTCGAACGGCGCGAACGGCAAGCGCAAGACCCTGCCGGACAACCTCATTCTGGCCTCGATCGTGGCCTTGCGCGAACACAAGCCGGATGCGCCGGTCGTGCTGGTGTCCAAGGACATCAACCTGCGCATCAAGGCGTCGATCCACGGCATTCCGGCCGAGGACTACGAGAACGACCGCGCCCTCGACGATTTCAGCCTGCTGTTCGCGGGCCACGCCGAGTTGCCGAAAGATTTCTGGGATCGTCATTCGGAACTGCGTTCATGGTCCGAACGCGGCCACACCATGTACGAAGTCAAACTGCGCAAGGACGAGGACTGGTATCCGCACCAGTTCCTGTACCTGCCCGGCGACGAGGATGTCGAATTGCGCGTGCTCAGCGTCGAAGGCGGCAAGGCGCGCCTGCAGATCATCGACGACTTCCGCAACGGCGCACACACGGTCTGGGGCATCGCCGCGCGCAACCGCGAGCAGAACTTCGCGCTCAACGCGCTGATGGATCCGGAAATCGACTTCGTCACCTTGCTCGGCACCGCAGGCACCGGCAAGACCCTGCTCGCGCTGGCCGCGGGACTGGCGCAAACGATGGACCAGCAGCGCTATCGCGAGATCATCATGACCCGCGCGACCGTGTCGGTCGGCGAGGACATCGGCTTCCTGCCCGGCACCGAAGAGGAAAAGATGACGCCGTGGATGGGCGCGCTAACCGACAACCTCGAAGTGCTGGCAACGCCGCAGGAAGGCGGCGGCTGGGGACGCGCGGCGACGAACGACCTGCTTGCTTCGCGCATCAAGATCCGTTCGCTGAACTTCATGCGCGGGCGCACCTTCCTCAACCGCTACGTCATCATCGACGAAGCGCAGAACCTCTCGCCCAAGCAGATGAAAACCCTGCTCACCCGCGCCGGCCCGGGCAGCAAGATGGTGTGCCTGGGCAATGTCGAGCAGATCGACACGCCGTACCTGACGGAAACGACGTCGGGCCTGACCTATGCGGTGGATCGCTTCAAGCAATGGCCACATTCCTCGCACGTGACGCTGCGTCGCGGCGAACGTTCAAGGCTTGCGGATTACGCGTCTGAAATGCTCTGAGCAAGCGCACAAACAAAAACGGGAGCCGCGCGGCTCCCGTTCAAATCCACCGTAACTGTTTGGTCAGAACTTGGTCGCCCAGAGCAACTGGTACTCGATCTGGCCGCCATTGCCGGCGTTGCGCAGGCTGTTGCTGGTGGGCAGTCCGAGGACAAATTCCGACGGCGCGTACGAAGCGGCCAGATGCAGGCTCGAAGCGCTGCCGAACGGGCGCATGAACCCGAATTCGATGCTGTGCGAGGCAAGGTAAGGCTCAAGCGCCGTCTGCAACAGCGGCGACGTCGGCAGCGGCTGCTCGCGCGTGGTGTAGTGCAGCGACCATTCGCCATTGCCGGCATCGCGCCAGTTGAAACCGGCGGAATACACGTCGAGGTTCTGCCACGCAAACGCAGGCGAAATGGAACTGCCGAGCAGGACCAGGAAACGGGTTGGCAGCGCGGCGCTGGTGAACGGCGCAATGCCGCTGTACATCACGCGCTCGGCGCCAATGTCGGCGGTGAGACCCGGCGCGACGGCAAGCCCGAGGCCGATATTCACGCTGGCGGGTATATCGAAACTGCCGGGCTCGGAATACACGCCGCGATAGTTGTTGAACGCGTCCATGTTCACGCGCGACTGCACGCCCGCCTGCCAGCTCACGTGTTCGCTCAGACGGCTGTCGAAATCCAGGCGCAGGCCGGTGCCATACGAACCCGGGTACCTGTCGGTAACCTGATATCCGGTTTCGCCAGCCTGCAGCGGCACATTGGCGATTCCCAACCCCAGTCCGGCAAAGCGCTGGTAAGCGAAAATCGCCGAGACGCTGAACGAGGAATTTTCGCCCCAGCGCTGCGCGTACGACGGCGCCAGCAGGTAACGCTGCAAGCCCGGCGTGTAATCACGCAGCAAACCGGACTGGTTCGCCGCGGCGACAAACGGCGTATCGGTCGCCCTGGCCTTGAGGTAGGTCACGGAAATCGGCGATACGAATTGCGCACCGGTGAAATGCGAAGCCGGTTGCGCAATGCGGCCGATGCCACGATCGAACAGGCTTGGTGCCTGCGGGGACACGCCACCGCTATCGGCCCAGTCGAATCCGCGAGTGAGGTCGGCCAGCGCGTAGTCGCGCCAGGCGTCGAGTATACTTTGCGACTGCGCGTAGGCAGCCAGCATGGAGACATCCGCGCGCGGGGATTCGGCCGCAACGGCAAAAGAAAGCGGGAGCGCCAGGACGAACCCGATCGCTCCCGCAAGATTTTTTGCCATCGCTGTTGACCGACGCATAGCCCTGAATGCGTTAGGAGTGGTTGTCTCCGAGGCCAGTTTGGCAAAAATGCCACACCGCGTCAAGCGCTTTGGCAACAATTTGGCCAATGTTTTTCAAGAAGTTCCGGCGCGAGTCCGGAAAACCCTCAGGATTTGTTGTAAAAAAAATACAAACCATGAAAGAACCGACACCAAGTGCCTTGACCATTGCTGGATCGGATTCCAGCGGCGGCGCCGGCATTGCCGTCGATCTGAAGGCCTTTGCTACCTTCAGGGTGCATGGTTTGACAGCCATCACCGCCGTGACCGCACAAACTGCCCGTCGAGTCCTTGCTGTCCACCGACTCCCCGCAGCACAGGTCAAGCAGCAGATCGAAGCCGCATTCGCGGAATTCCGGGTCGACGCCATCAAGATCGGCATGCTCGGCTCCGCACCCATTGCGCGCGCGACTGCACGCGCGCTGCGCGAAATGGCGGCGCGCAACATCGTTCTGGATCCGGTGCTGGCATCGAGCAGCGGCACCGCGCTGTTGTCGACGGCCGGATTACGCGTGCTGCGCAAAGAGCTCGTGCCGATGGCAGCGTTGCTGACGCCGAATCTGCCGGAAGCGGAAATCCTGCTCGGACACCGCATCAAGGATCCTGCGCGAGCCGCGCAGGATCTGCGCGCGCTCGGAGCCGGCGCAGTTCTGCTCAAGGGCGGACACGGCCGCGGTCGCGAAGTGCGCGACATTCTCGCGGATGCGAATGGCGTCGTGGAATACCGTCATCCGCGCTTGCCGGTTCGCGCCCGCGGCACCGGCTGCGCGCTGGCATCCGCAGTCGCCGCGGGACTTGCGCGCGGCCAGGACCTTCGCTGCGCGGTCGCCAACGCCGAAGTCTTTTTGCAGGACGCACTCGCGCGCAGTTACCGCTGCGGCGCCGGGAACACGCGCCTGCTCGAACTCAACCGCCGAACACACGACTAACACGCCCGCGGTATCATTGCCGGCTTGTGCATCACTGGACGTTCGCATGCTTCGCCAAACGCTGCTTTTCGTGCTTTCCGCCGGCCTGCTGGCCGCATCCGCCGCCCGCGCCGACACACCGATGGTCGCGCATGCGCTCGCGCCTGCCGCAGCGTCCCGATCCGGCGCAGCGCCCACGTTCAAACCCGCCGACAAGCTGCGTCTGCCGCCACCGACCATCACGGTAACCCGTCTTGTTCGCCAACCCGATGGCAGCCTGCGCATGCAATGCGACCAGGAACCGAACCCGCGCGCGAAAATCGCCCTGCCGCCGGATCGGTCCGTCGCGCCTGACGCACAGGTGCATCAATGATTCGCCGCCTTGCCCTGACTGCGGTCGCGTTGGCTATTTCATCGGCTGCATGGGCCGATACCGGCCTGCAATCGGGGAATGCCACGCCCTTGCCGCAACTACTCGCAGGCAATTATGTTTCGAACTACTACATCGACGTGCCAGCCGGCGCGCAGCAACTTTCGGTCAATCTCAACGCCACCGGCGGCGACGTGGACATGTTCGTGCGTTATGGATCGCCGTTCCCGGTGCAGGCCGCTGGCGTCAGTTATCCGACCGTCAGCTACGACCTGCTCAACCGCTACGGCCAGTACCATTCGATCAGTTCCACATCGAACGAATCCGTGCTGATCCTGCCGTCGGACAAGGTGCCGCTGCAGGCCGGTCGCTGGTACATCGCCCTGATCAACGGTGCCAGCTCGGGCGTCGGTTCGACCGCGAACGGCACGCTGACTGCGACCTATTCTTCCGTTAAACCAGTCGGCAATATCGTGCTGGATTTCAGCAGCGCGTATACCGATCCGGGCGGTGACAAGACCAAGAATTGCGAGACGAGCTACTGGACGGATCCAACGCCGGCCACGCCGATCGGTGGCAACAATGGTCAGACCCTGGGCCAGCAGCGACAGTACGCGCTTGCCAAGGCCGCCAATGAACTGGTGACGCAACTTGGCATCCAGACCACGGTGACGGTGCAGGCCTGCGGCGCGCACCTGGGCGGCACCGACAAATCCGCAACGCTTGCACATGCCGGCGCGACATCGTTCTACTATGACGAGCCGCAGTACCCCTCGTCACCACTGCCGAAAAAGTATACCTGGTATCCATCCACCGCCGCCGCGCGCCTGAATGGCTCCAGCCTGTGCGGATTTGCCGGCGGTCCTTGCGATACGAAAAGCAACGACCAGATTGCCGCGACCTTCAACATGGACATCGGCACGTCCACTGTACTCGGCGGCGAGAATTTCTACCTCGGCTTCGACCCGACCGTGAAGCCGCCAACGGATGTCGATTTCATCAGCATCGCCATGCACGAGATGACGCATGGGCTGGGTTTCCTCGGCCTGGTGAACACCGATTCGACGCAAGGCACGCTCGGCGCGAAGGCCGGCATCATCGTCGACAAGACCAGCAACAGCGCTTCGATCGGTTACGGCAGCGGCCTGACCGACGGCCCGTTCGACGACATCTTCGACGATTCCGTCGCCATCGTGAACGGCAGCACCTACACGCCCTTCACCGGCTATGAGATCAACGGCGCCAACGATGCGGCGCGCGCGAATGCGATGGTGAGCGGCGGCAAGGGATCCGGTTACCTGCCCGGTCCGACCGGAGCCGCAAGCTGTGGTGCAACCTACAACGGCAACTGCACCGGCCTGCGCTGGTCCGACGCGACTGCTGCCGCCGCGACCGGCATCAACATCAATGCCGGCAACACCGCGCCAAGCGATTTTCCCAGTCTGTACGCACCCTGCGACAAGAGCAAGACCACCGATTGTGCGATGCAAAACGGCTCGACCTTGTCGCACACCGTGCAGCCCGGCGACATGATGAATGCCTACTACTCAGACGCGAATTTGCGCAGCATGGGACTGGCGGTTCCGATGCTCGGGCCGATCGGCTGGTCGAATGCGACCGCCGCAATGCCCACGTGGGGGCAGCCGATACCCAGCGCGTGGTACGACCGCACGCATGCAGGGCACGGTTTCGATTTTCAGCACTTTCACGACCCTTTCCTCGGCGATGGCTACGTTTTGACTTTCTATTCTTATGGCGCGAATGGCGTTCCCGAGTGGTACGAGACCACGGGTCATATCGTCGACGGCGTGTTTCTGCCGGATCTGCAGCAAAACGGCATTACCCTGTACCGCATCACGTATTCGTCGCTGGCACAAGGTGGCTTGAACCCACAAATCGACCCCACGTTGCAGGGCAGCGTCGTGGTCGATTTCAACCAGGCCGCAAACGCGCCGCAGTGCCGCAATGCCGATCGCAGCGATGTGGCCTCGGTGCTCGCCGTGATGTACTGGACCATCGGGAACGAATCGGGCACGTGGTGCATGGAGCCGGCGGTTACGCCGGCGCAGCACGCGACACCCGACTACAACGGTCTGTGGAATGCGCCATCGGATCCAGGCTGGGGCTTCGAATTGCTCGATGTCGCCGGCACGCCGAACCCGTCTGTCTACATCCTGATGTACCTGCCGCCCGCCTCTCCCGGCGCCAATCCGACATGGGCACAGGCTTTCAACGGTACGCTTGTAAATGGCAGCGTCACCCTGCCTTTGCAGCAGGTCAGCAACGGCTATTGCCGCAGTTGTCCGCCACCACCTGATCAAACGTATTCGAACAACGGCACGATCACGCTGAATTTGAATTCGATCGTCGCCGGCCAGCAACCCAGCGGTACGGCTTCGTTTTCGATCAGCTATCCGGGCGGCGGCAATTTTTCGCGCAGCAACATTCCGATCCAGATGATCTCGGTGCCGGGCGGACAATGAACGGGGCAACCGCAATGCACGATTTGGCCGCCCGCGCCATGGCGCGCGAATGGTTCTACCCGTATGTGCTGCCGGATGGCCGCAGCTTGCCAAGCTCGCATGACGGTCGCGTCGATGCGATCCACACCACGCGCTCGCGCATGCTAGACGCATGGCTAGCGCGCGAACTCGCGGGCGACCGCGGAAAATTGCGGGCGCTGGACGTCGCCTGCCACCAGGGTTACTTCGCAATTCAACTCGCGCGCGCAGGACTCGGCCGTGTCGATGCGGCGGACGTGCGTCAGGAACACATCGACGACGTGGATTTGCTGCGCCAGATCTATGCACTGGACAATCTGCACACGCAGCGATGCGATGTCTTCGCGATGCCGGATTCCGCAAGCCACGATCTGGTACTGATGTTCGGCCTGCTTTATCACCTGGAAAATCCGGTCGGCGCGCTGCGCAAGGCGCGTGCGCTGACGCGCGACGCCTGCCTGATCGAAACCCAGGTCGTGCCGCACCTTTCCGGCATGGTCGATTGGGGCAGCTACGACTACGTGCGCCCGCTCAAGGGCTGTTTCGGCATCATCGACGAACTCGACGAAACCCATGCGCCCGAAGCCAGCGTCACCGGTATTTGCCTTGCGCCAAGCACGGAAGGTTTGCTGTGGCTGCTGCGCGCTGTTGGCTTCAGCCACGCCGAAGTATTGCCGGTACCCGACGATGGTTACGAGCAGCTGCGCCACGGCAAGCGCGTGATGGTCGCCGCGCGGGTCTGATCCTGCAAGCGTCGTCTCGTCGCAACGGCCGCGCAATGCGGCCGTTGTAGTTTTTTGCGCGGCATGAGTCTATGCTGCAAAGCCGACAGCGTTCCCACCCGTGACGGAGGAGCCCATGCTGGCGGACGTCAGACCCAGCAACGACATCCATAGCACCCGCGTCCTGTCGCTGGATTCCAGCGGGCGCATCCTGGACTGGATGAGTTGGCAGGACGCGGTGTGCCTGTATGTGCGCGACGCCGTGGCCTGGACGCTCGGCGGGCCGTGCCTGACCATCCACGGCGGCACCAACCGCGACAGCGGACTGCAAAGCGTCATCGACCTGCACCCCATCGTCGCCAGCCGCGGTCACGCGAAATCCAGCCTGATCGATCCGGCACCGGCGCTGACCAATGCCGCGCTGTTCGCGCGCGACCGCATGCTGTGCCTGTATTGCGGCGAGCATTTCTCGCGCGGCGAACTCACGCGCGATCACGTCGTGCCATTGTCCAGGGGCGGGCTCGACGTATGGGAAAACGTCGTCAGCGCCTGCATTTCGTGCAATGTGCACAAGGGCGCGCACACGCCGCAGCAAGCCGGCATGCCATTGCTCGCCGTGCCTTATCGGCCGAGCTGGGTCGAGCACCTGATCTTGTCCAACCGCAACATCCTCGCCGACCAGATGGAGTTCCTCGTCCACCATCTGCCGAAGAATCGCCGCCACGTTGCCTAGCATTCGCGCATTGTCCGAATGCGCGATCGGCGTTATGCTGCGCCG
>JAFEEK010000491.1 GCA_018241165.1 Pseudomonadota bacterium | reverse complement strand
CCAGATTCTGGATGCGGCACTGAAAGCCGCGCCTGACAACCAGCGCGGTCTGTGGCTGCTCGGCATCAGCGAATATCAGGGAAAGAAATTCGACAGCGCGATCGCCGCGTGGAAGCACCTGCTCGACGTGCTGCCCAAGGATTCGGACATCATTCCGTCCGTGCAGCAACAGATCGCGCGTGCCGAGGCCGAACGCGACGGCAAGCCGCTGCCTGCCGAAGAAACACAAACCGCATCCGCCGCGCCGCAAGAACCCGCAAACCCAACCCAGCCGGCAGCCGAGGGCGCGCAATTGCACGTCGAGGTGGCGCTGGATCCGAAACTGCGCGACAGACTCGCACCGGGCGATGTCCTGTTCGTCTACGCCAAGGCCGCCAGCGGTCCACCGATGCCGCTCGCGATCCAGCGCATGGATGCGGGCAAACTGCCGGTCACGGTGACGCTGACCGACGGCATGGGCATGTTGCCGAGCATGAAACTGTCGCAGTTCCCGCAGGTCGTCATCGGCGCGCGCGTGTCGAAATCCGGCAATGCGCTGCCGCAAAGCGGCGATTTGCAAGTGTTGTCGAAACCCGTTGCGGTCACAACTACAGATCCGATAAAGCTGACGATCGACAGCGTCGTGCCATGAATTGGCACTTCCCCCTTCCGCAGGAAGGGGGATTGAGGGGGATGTTCTTTACGCGCATCCCCCCGATGCTTCGCATCGCCCCCCTTCGTGCCGAAGGGGGGTCGTCCTTCGGTTGCATTCCTTTTGCTCGAAGCGGAAGCGATAATTTCCATCGAAGTCTTTGACGATATTCGCCATGTCCGACGCCCGCCGATACTTCGATCTGCCCTCGCCGTTTGCGATGAAACGCGGCGGCGCGCTGACCGGCGCGCGACTCGCCTACGAAACGTGGGGAACGCTCAGCGCGGCGCGTGACAACGCGATCTTCATCCTCACCGGCCTGTCGCCGAGCGCGCATGGCGCATCGAATGCCGACGATGCCACGCCCGGCTGGTGGGAAGACATGCTCGGGCCCGGCAAGCCCATCGACACGAATCGCTGGTTCGTCGTCTGCGTCAATTCGCTGGGCAGTTGCAAAGGCTCGACCGGACCGGCGTCCATCGATCCGGCCACCGACAAAGTATACAAATTGACTTTTCCGGAGTTGACCCTGGAAGACGTCGGCAATTCCGCGTTCGAACTGATGCGCGGATTGCGCATCGGCAAGCTCGCCTGCCTGATCGGCAATTCGATGGGCGGCATGAGTGCGCTCGGCTGGCTGCTGCACCATCCCGGCAGCGTGCGCGCGCACATCAGCATCTCGACAGCGCCGCAGGCGCAGCCATTCGCGATTGCGATCCGTTCGCTGCAGCGCGAAGCCATCCGGCTGGATCCCGATTGGAACGATGGCAACTACGACGACACGCACTATCCGGAAGCGGGCATGTCCATCGCGCGCAAGCTCGGCGTGATCACCTATCGTTCGGCAATGGAATGGGTCGGCCGCTTCGCACGCATTCGCCTGGATTCCGAAACCCGCACCGACGAAGATCCCTTCGGCGTCGAGTTCCAGGTCGAATCGTACCTGGCCGGCCACGCGCGCCGCTTCGTGCGCAGTTTCGATCCGAACTGCTATCTGTATTTGTCGCGCGCCAGCGACTGGTTCGACGTCGCCGAATACGGTAGCGGTCATGTCGCCGCGGCGCTCAAACGCATCGACGTGGAACGCGCGCTGGTGATCGGCGTCAGCACCGACATCCTTTTTCCGCTGTCGCAGCAGCAGGAAATCGCCGATGGCCTCACGACGGCAGGCGCGCGTGTGGATTTTGTCGCGCTGGATTCGCCGCAGGGCCACGACGCGTTTCTGGTCGATATTCCGCGTTTTGGCGCGGCCATCGCACGCTTTCTGGCGACCTTGTAGAATCGCCGCAACGCCACCGCCGAAATCGCCATGCTCGCGCTCGAATTTCCCGGCTCCAAACGCCTCGTCGACGCGCTCAACGCCGCGGTCTGCCACGATTGTCCGACGAAGATCACCGACGACCTGCGCAACACGTTGTGCGAGCTGATCCGCGACCCGGCGGTGAAACTTCCCGACTGTTGCTACGAGCGCGCCGCCGATCACTACGCGCGCCGCGAGTTGTATCGCAGCGAGGAGCACGGATTTTCCGTGATCGCGATGACCTGGGGACCCGGCCAAGGCACGCCGATCCACGATCATTGCGGCATGTGGTGCGTGGAAGGGGTCTGGCACGGCGCGCTGGAAATCACGCCCTACGAGTTGACCGAACAGCGCGACGGCAAATACCACTTCGAGCCGCGCGGCACCATGCACGTCGGCCCCGGCTCCGCTGGCAGCCTGATTCCGCCACACGAATACCACACCATCCGCAACCCGAGTCGCGACGCCATCGCCGTGACCTTGCACGTCTATCGCGGCGCGATGACGCAGTGCTCGGTGTTCCGTCCGATCGACGAGCGCTGGTACGACCGCGACCAGCGCCAGCTTTCTCTCGACGCAACGCACTAAGCGGCGTTGGCCGCTGCGCGCGGATCACGTATACTGCGCGCCCTGCCTCGGCGCGGTTCCGCGCCGTCATCACACAAGCCGGTGTGGCGGAATTGGTAGACGCGCCAGACTCAAAATCTGGTTACCGCAAGGTAGTGTGGGTTCGATTCCCTCCACCGGCACCACGACGATTCCACCGTAATTCACGCTTGCGCGTTTCGCCGGCAACGGAGTAGTGTGCGCACTGGATTTTCGCGCAGTGCGGGAGGACATATGGATTGGCAGAAGGGCCGGCAAAGCGACAACGTCGTCCAGGACGATGGCAGCGGCGGTGGCGGTGGCGGATTGGGTGGCGGCGGTGGTATGCGCTTCGGCGGATTCCACCTCGGCATCGGCGGCACGATCATCGTCGTCATCATCGCGCTGGTGTTCCCGCAGACGCGCCCGTTGATCATGAACCTGTTCCTGAACGGCGGCGGCACGTCGAGCATGGATCAGGCCGCTCCCGCGCCGGGCCAGCGCCGTGCCGTTACGGATTCGAGTGATCCGCAGGTGCAATTCGTGCGCTCGGTGCTCGGCAGCACCGAAGATGTCTGGGGCAGCTACTTCCAGTCGCTGGGGCGTCAGTACGTGCAGCCAAAACTTGTGCTCTTCCACGGCCTGACGTCGTCGGGCTGCGGCGCGGCCCAGGAAGCCATGGGCCCGTTCTACTGTCCGGCCGACAAACAAGTCTATCTGGATCTGGATTTCTTCAAGGAAATGGACACGCGGTTCCACGCCTCGGGCGATTTCGCGCGCGCCTACGTGATTGCGCACGAAGTCGGCCACCATGTGCAGGATTTGCTCGGTGTCATGCAGAAGGTCGGCCGCCCGACCGACGGCGCGACCGGCACCTCGGTGCGCCTGGAACTGCAGGCCGACTGCTTCGCCGGCGTGTGGGGCAACAAGTCGCAGGCGCAACTGAACTGGCTGCAGGCCGGTGATATCGACTCCGCCTTGAACGCGGCGGCGCAGGTCGGCGACGATACCCTGCAGAAGGAGTCGCGCGGTTACGCGGTGCCGGATTCGTTCACCCACGGCACCTCGGCGCAGCGTTCGCGCTGGTTCAAGGCCGGATTCGAGTCGGGCGACATCCGCAGTTGCGACACGTTCAACGCGGCAACGCTCTGATCCGGGATTGACCATGTTCGCCATCGACACACGGCGCCGCCTTGCCGCGGCGCCTTTGCTGATATTGTTTTTGCTTCTTGCCGGTTGCATGCGTGCGCCGGTGCAGCCCGCGCATCCGTATTCGCCGCTGATCCTGATTTCCATCGACGGCTATCGCGCCGACTACATCAAGCGCGGGCTGTCGCCCAATCTCGCCGCGCTTGCGCAAACGGGCGTGCGCGCGACAGCGATGAAACCGTCGTTTCCGACCCTGACCTTTCCAAACCATTACGCGATCGTGACCGGGCTGTATCCGGACCACAACGGCATCGTCAACAACCGGTTCCTGGATCCGGTCACGGGAGCGAAATTCGTCTACACCGACCGCCGTACCACCGACGATCCGCACTGGTGGGGCGGTGAGCCGCTTTGGGTCGGCGTCGAGCGCCATGGCAAGCAGGCGGCAACCATGTTCTGGCCGGGTTCGGACGTGGCGATCGACGGCGTGCGCCCGGAGCATTGGCTGCCGTTCGACGGCAAGATGACGCCGGATGCGCGCGTGGACCAGGCGCTGCAGTGGCTCGGCCTGCCGGCCGGACAGCGTCCGGATTTTCTCACCCTGTATTTCGAACAGGTCGATCACGCCGGCCACGGCTACGGCCCGGATTCGAAGCAAGTCGACATCGAATTGCGCAAGATCGACGCCGCATTGGGGCAACTCATCGCCGGACTGAAAGAACGCGGCATTTTCGACAACGCCAACATCGTTGTGGTTTCCGACCACGGCATGACGGCGACGAGCGCGGATCGACTTGTCGTGCTCGACAAGCTGGTCGACATGCGCAACCTCAGCGTGATCAATGCCGGCGTGGTCGCCGGGCTTGCGCCCAAACCCGGGCATGAAACCGAAGTCGATGCCGCCCTGCTCGCCCCGCACGAGCACATGCGCTGCTGGAACAAGGCGAAGATACCCGCACGCCTGCACTACGGTACGAATGCACGCATTCCGCCAATCGTGTGCGTCGCCAACGATGGCTGGCTGATCGAGACGCAAAGCTATCTCGACCGCCCCGATCGCCACATCTCAAGCGGTGAACACGGCTACGACAACGACGACCCGAACATGCGCGCCCTGTTCGTCGCGCACGGCCCCGCCTTCAAACGCGGCTACGTGATTCCGGAATTCGACAACGTCGATGTGTATCCCTTGCTGACGCACATCCTCGGTATTCCAGCCGCGCCGAACGACGGCTCGATCGGTCCGGTCGCTGCCGCGTTGCGCTGATCCGTGCCCGGTTTCGCGCAAAATCTCGATTCGTTGCTGTGGCTGCAACACGCCGCGGGAGTCGTCCTGTTCGGCGGATTCGCCCTGATGCTCGTGGCCGAAATGCTGGCCCCGGCAACGGGTGCGCGCTGGGATCTTCGCCGTCTTGCACATGGCGGACAGAACATGCTGCTGTGGGCAATCGGCATCGTCGTGGTTTCGCTGGTGTTCGGCGGCACGATCTGGCTGCTGTTGCAGTGGATGCAATTCCGCCGCATCGGCGTGCTGTATTTCCTGCCGCTGCCGTTCTGGCTGCACGCCATCCTCGCCTTTGCCCTGCTCGATGCCAGCGATTACATCTTCCACCGCCTGAGCCACAACGTGCGCTGGCTATGGCTGCTGCATGCGGTGCACCACTCCGATCCGCAGATGGACGTAACCACCAACCTGCGCCAACATCCGCTGCACATCATTCCCACCGAATTGTGGCGGTTGCTGGCTTGCGCGGCCATCGGCGTGCCGGCGTGGGTCTTCCTGATCCACGAAATCCTGAACCTGGGCTTCGCAAACCTGCACCATGCGGCAGTGCGCTGGCCGCGCTGGATCGACACCGCGTTTTCGTGGCTGCTGATCACGCCGCGCATGCATTGGAGCCATCACTCGCCGGATATGGCGCGCACCAATTCCAACTACGGCATGCTGCTGTCGCTTTGGGATCGCGCATTCGGCTCGCTGACGCCACCCGTCGACGACGCCCCCCGGTTTGGCCTGCGCGCACTGGAATCCCCGCGCTGGCACAGCGCATGGGGAATGCTGCTCACGCCATGGCGGGCGCGAAAGTACCCGGAGCTTTGAATCAGGCGCGCTTGCGGTTGGCGAAATAAACGCCGATGGCCAAAAGCAAGGCGCACAACGCCGTCAGTATCTTTGGATCGAACATCGGCGTGGGAGCCAGTACAGCCAGCAGCGTGCCGGCCAGCGAAGCCAGTTGCCCGCTGGCGCCGGTACAGGCGAGGCTGAACCCGCCTACTCCCAACGCAACCGTCTGGCAGGTGCCGTTCAACTGGGCGCTTTCGGGGCTCGCGGAACTGGCCTTGTACTGCACGATCACGGTGCAGGTCGTTGGCCCGGGAGGCGCTGGTTGCAGCACCGTCGTGTTCGGCTGGCAGGTGCCGCCAACGATGGCGAAATCGCCGGCATTGGCGCCCGCGAGTGCCAACGACGTGAGCTGCGCGCCATTTGCGGGCCCGCCGTACGTCAGGGTAATGGTCTGGGTGGGACCCGGCATGCCCAGCCCCGGAGACGTGAAATCGACAATGCTGCCGCCAAAAATGTTTGCAGAGCTTAATCCTGCAAACGCCGGAGACGCCAGCAGCAATCCGGAAACGGCGACCACACGAGCAATCCACAACGAGTAACGCATGGCAACTCCCCATGGCAACGGCGCGGCGATCTTAGCACTTTCGTCGCGATTGGATGCAAGTTGGCGTCAGGCCTGCCGCGCCAACGACTCCACGGCCAGCCGATAGCGCTCGGCGATGCCCGTTTCGTCGCGATGCCGGCCATCGCGGACCACCCACTCGCCGTTCGCCATCACGTCGCGCACCAGGTTGGAGTTGCCGGCAAAAACGAGGGTATCGAGCACGTTGTTCGCATCGCGCGCGGCGAGCAATGGCGCGGCATCGTCGAGCACGATCAGATCAGCGCGCGCGCCATCTTCGATCGCGCCGATCGACACGCCGGATGCTTGCCCGCCACCGAACAGCGCGTCGCCCCACAGGTTTTCGCCGACGCTGGTGCTGGACTCGGACACGGCGATGTTGCGCTGGCGCGTGATCAGGCGCTGGCCGTATTCGAGCCAACGCAATTCTTCGACTGGCGAGACGGAAATATGCGAGTCCGATCCAATGCCCAGTACGCCACCCGCATCGCGAAAGCCTTGCAGCGGGAACAGGCCATCGCCGAGATTGGCTTCGGTGGTCGGACACAGGCCGGCGACCGCGCCGGAATGCGCGACTCGCCGCGTTTCGTCTTCGGTCATGTGCGTGGCGTGCACCAGACACCAGCGCGCATCGACGTCCGCGTTGTCGAGCAGCCACTCGACCGGTCGCGCGCCGCGCGCGGCGACGCATTCTTCCACTTCGGCGGTTTGCTCGGCGATGTGGATATGCAACGGGCCATCGGCAAGCGGCGATTGCAACACGGCGCGCAAAGCATTCGGCGGCACCGCGCGCAAGCTGTGCAGTGCAACGCCGACGCGCAATGTGGAATTCTCCATTTTGCGCAATTTTTCGACGAGGCGAAGATACCCATCGACATCGAAACCGAAGCGGCGCTGACGCTCGGTCAGCGAGCGGCCATCAAACCCGCCGGTCATGTACAACACGGGCAGCAAGGTCAGCCCGATGCCCGCCTCGCGCGCAGCCTCGATGATCGCCAGCGACATCTGCGCTGGATCGGCATAGGGCTTGCCATCGGGCTGGTGATGCAAATAGTGGAACTCGCAGACATGCGTGTAGCCGGCCTTGAGCATCTCCACGTACAACTGCGCCGCGATGGCCTTGAGTTCATCGGGCCCGATGCGGCCGGCGAATGCGTACATGGTTTCGCGCCAGGTCCAGAACGAATCTTCGGGATTCGTCGCGCGCTCGGCGAGTCCCGCCATCGCGCGCTGGAACGCATGCGAATGCAGGTTCGGCATGCCCGGCAGCACGAAACGACCGAGACGACCCGACTTCTCCGCTACGGCATCTTCCACGGTGGCGAATGTTCCGCGCACCACGCGAAGGCGCGTATCCTCGCGCCAGCCTTCCGGCATCCACGCAAAATCGGCAAAATGGGCACTCATGCCGCGCAGCGTAACGGGCACGGCTCGACTTGTCATCGGAGACGCGCATGACGTGGGACGGACTGCTGCTCGATTGTCGCCTCGCCACGATGACGGATACCGGCGCTGCGTACGGCGCGATCGAAAACGCCGCACTGGGCTGGAAGGATGGCGCGATCACGTTTGTCGGCCCGCAATCGCGATTGCCGGGAAAGCCTGCGGAACTCGCCGCACGGGTAGAATCCGCAGACAACGCCTGGATCGCGCCGGGCCTGATCGATTGCCACACGCATCTGGTGTTTGCCGGCAACCGCGCCGAGGAATTCGAGTTGCGGCTGCAAGGCGCGAGTTACGAGGACATCGCCCGCCGTGGCGGCGGCATTGTCTCGACCGTGACGAAGACGCGGGCAGCAAGCGAAGATGAATTGTTTGCGCAATCGCTGCCTCGCGCGCGCGCGCTCGTGCGCGACGGCGTAACCACGCTGGAGATCAAATCCGGCTATGGATTGAATCTCGAATCCGAAGCCAAGATGCTGCGCGTGGCGCGGCGCATCGGCAAGGAACTGGGTGGCACGGTACGCACCACGTTTCTCGGCGCACACGCATTGCCGCCGGAATTCGCTGGACGCCAGGCCGATTACGTGGACGAAGTCTGCGTGCATATGCTGCCCGCGATCGCACGCGAAGGTCTTGCGGATGCAGTAGACGCGTTTTGCGAAGGCATCGCGTTCACGCCATCGGAAGTGCGGCGCGTGTTCGAGACAGCGCGTGCACTCGGCCTGCACGTAAAGCTGCACGCCGATCAATTGTCGGATCTGGGCGGCGCGGCGCTGGCGGCGGAATTTGGCGCGCTGTCCGCCGATCACCTCGAATACACGAACGAAGCCGGCGTGCGCGCAATGGCCGCGTCCGGAACCGTCGCGGTGATGCTGCCCGCCGCGTTCTACACGCTGCGCGAAACGAAACTTCCGCCCATCGCCGCATTCCGCGAACACGGCGTGCCGATGGCCGTGGCCAGCGACGTCAATCCCGGCACCTCGCCGATCCTGTCGCTGCGCATGGCGATGAACATGGCCTGCACCTTGTTCCGCCTGACGCCCGAAGAGGCCCTGCGCGGGGCGACGATCAATGCCGCGCGTGCGCTCGGTCTCCGCGAACGCGGAATTCTCGAGGTCGGCAAGCGCGCGGATTTCGTTGTGTGGGATGTGGATCATCCCGCCGAGTTGAGTTACTGGATCGGGGGGGATCTCGTGCGGCGCATGTTCATCGCAGGCCGCGAAATCTGAATACGAAAAACCCCGCCGCAGCGGGGTCTTTGGGGATACGAATTCGACCCCGGGAATCAGGTCGATTTCTTCGGCGCCGCCTTCTTCGCGGCCGGAGCGACCTTCTTCACCGCGGCTTTGGCCGGAGCGGCCTTCTTCACCGCACCGCCAGCCTTCGTCGCGGCCTTGCGCGGACGCGCGTTGCCGTGGCTGCGGATCGCGATCTTGCCCTTGCGTGTCTTGCGGTCGCCTCTGCCCATCGTGACTTCTCCAAATCGGTTATTTGAATCGGGTGCGTAGCTTACCAGCACGCGTTCGGCGCGCAAGGAAAATCAATGCCCATGCCCGCCACCGTGGCATTCCGCGACGCATTCGCGCTGCTCAACCTGGATCGTGGCGTGCGTGATCCCGAAACGCTCACGCAGCACCTGCTCGATCGCGACCAGCGCGTCGCCGGATTCGGCATCGGGCGCCACGCG
>JAFEEK010000490.1 GCA_018241165.1 Pseudomonadota bacterium | reverse complement strand
CTCGCGCGAGTACTGGTCGTCCTTGGAATACCACGACGTCCAGTTGCTGGTGTCGGATTCGAAATCGTCGCGGATCTGCGCCTGGGTGAAGGCATGGTTGCCGACGACGTTGATCTGCTTGATCTTGGCGACCTTGCCCTCGGCGATGTTGATCGCCAGTTCCACGCGGTTGCGGTCCAGGTTGATCACCGTCGGCTTGATCGTGACGTTGTACTTGCCGCGGTTGTAGTACTGGCGCGTGAGTTCCTGGGTGACGCGATCCAGCGACAGGCGGTCGAACGGCTCGCCGTCGGACAGGCCGATGTCCTTCAGGCCCTTGAGCAGGTCCTCGGTCCTGAGGTCCTTGTTGCCCTTGATCTGGATCTTGGAGATCGCCGGGCGTTCCTTGACCGTGATGACGAGGATGTTGTCCTGGCGCGCGACCGACACGTCGCTGAAGAATCCGGTCTTGTACAGCGCGCGGATCGCCTGCGCGGCGCGCTCGTTGGTGACCTGGTCGCCCTTTTCGACCGGCAGGTAGGTGAACACCGTGCCGGCGGAGATGCGTTGCAAGCCGTCGATGCGGATATCGGAGGCGACGAACGGATCGAACGCATGGGCTTTGGCGGCAAGGCAGGCGAGCAGTACAAGAGCGGCGATACGCTTCATCGTCACGATCCAACGTTTGTTTTTGTAAGCGGGAATGCCGCGGCGACAACCGTCGCGGCCGGGTATTGTAATGTCATCCGGCGACCAAGCGCAGGATATCGTTGTAAAAAGCCAGGCTCATCAGGGCCGCCAACGCCGCCATGCCGACGTATTGGCCGGCGATCAGGGTGCGCTCGCTCAAGGGACTGCCCTTGATCCATTCGATGGCGTAGTAGAGCAGATGCCCGCCATCGAGCATGGGAATCGGCAGCAGGTTGAGGATTCCCAGGCTCAGCGAAATCACCGCGAGAAACGACAGGAACCAGGCCACGCCCATGTGCGCCGACGCATTGGCCACCTGGGCGATGCTGATCACGCTGGACAGGTTTTTCGTCGACGCCGCGCCGCTGAGCATCGCGCCGATCATGCCCAGCGTGGCGCTGGTGGTTTTCCAGGTTTCGCGCAACGCGGCGGGAACCGCGCGCAGCGGGTTGTAACGTTCCAGCGCATCGTGCGAATCGGCGGCGCCAATGCCGATCAGCCAGCGTTCCTGGCCGCCGGATTCGCGGCGTTCGGCGGTCAGGTCGAAGCCCAGCGTGTCGTTGCCGCGTTGCACGGTCAGGTGCAGGCGCGGATTTTGCGTAGCCAGTTCCGGGACGAGCTTGACCAGTTCCGCGAACGAGCCGACCGGCTTGTCGTCGATCGCGGTGATGCGGTCGCCCTCGCGCAGGCCCGCCAATGCCGCGGCGCCGCCGGCACTCAATACGCCGACTACGGCGGGCGGCGACTGCAGTTGCAAACCGATCGTGTCGAAAGTCTTGCTGTCATCGGCAACGCCTTGGGGCAGTTGGCTCAAGGCCAGCGTGTGGGTCTGGGTCGCATTGCCTGTTTTTTGGACTTGCAGCGCGACATCGCGGCGCAGCATCGCGGCCTGCGCGATGTCGAGCATGGCCGCGCTCCACGAATCCACGCGGTCGCCGTCCACGGATACGATGCGATCGCCGGCCTGCAAGCCTGCTGCGGCCGCCAGTCCCTGCGGGGCGCCGATCACCGGCTGGAAATCCGGACGGCCGACCACGAACATCGCCCAGAACGCGAAAATGGTGAACACGATGTTGAAGACCGGTCCGGCCACGGCGATGAGCATGCGCTTGCCGACCGGTGCCGCGTTGTATTCGCCGGCTTCGTGTGCGGCGGCCTCGGGATTGTCCGCTTCGCGCGCGTCGAGGAATTTCACGTAGCCGCCGAGCGGAATCGCGCCAATCGCGTATTCCACGCCATCGCGGCCGAAACGCGACCACACCGGTTTGCCGAAACCGACCGAAAAGCGCAGCACTTTCACGCCGCAGCGGCGCGCGACCCAGAAATGGCCGAACTCATGGAAGGTGACCAGCAGTCCCAGCGTGACCAGCAGCCACCAGACCGAACCCAGAAACTCGCTCATCGGATACTCAACAACAGTGCGCCCGGCGCATCATACGTTGTGCATGCTGGCGCGCGGTTAAATCGGCGTAAATCAAGGCTTCCAGCGAATCGACCGGTTCAGCGGGCATTGCGTCGAGCGTATCCGCAATCACTTCGGCGATGGCAAGGAAGGGCAGGCTGCCGGCGAGGAACGCTGCCACCGCGACCTCGTTCGCGGCATTCAGGATCGCCGGCGCCGTGCCGCCGGCGGCGAGTGCGCGCCAGGCAAGGTCCAGGCACGCGAATGTCGTGCGGTCGGGCGCTTCGAATTGCAACGCGCCCATGCGCACAAGGTCAAGGCTTGCCACGCCCGACTCGATGCGTTCGGGCCAGGCCAGCGCATGCGCCAGCGCAGTGCGCATGTCCGGGTTGCCGAGTTGCGCCAGTGTCGATCCATCGGCGTATTCGACCAGCGAATGCACGATGCTTTGCGGATGCACGACGACGTCGATCTGGTCCGCACGCGCGCCGAACAACCAGTGCGCCTCGATCACTTCCAGACCCTTGTTCATCAGCGTGGCCGAATCCACCGAAATCTTGCGGCCCATCACCCATTTCGGATGCGCGCAGGCCTGATCCGGCGTGACAGCGGCCAGTTGCGCGCGCGTGCGGCCGCGGAACGGCCCGCCCGAAGCGGTCAGCACGATCCGGCGCACGCCCACCTTTTCGAGTACCGGCCGGCCGTTCGGCAGGCACTGGAATATCGCGTTGTGTTCGGAATCTATCGGCACCAGTTCGCCGCCGCCTGCACGCAATGCGTCCAGCAGCAGCGGCCCTGCCATGACCACGGCTTCCTTGTTCGCCAGCAACAACCGCTTGCCGGCGCGCGCGGCAGCCAGGGTCGAATCCAGGCCCGCCGCGCCGACGATCGCGGCGATGACGATGTTGGCGTCGCCCGCCGCGGCTTCGCGCAATCCCTCAACGCCGGACGCCGCACGTGTCGGCAGGTTCGCAGCGGCGAGTTTTGAGCGCAGTTCGGATTCGAGCGCGGCGTCGGCGATCACCGCCAGCGCGGGACGGTGCCTAACGCACAACGCCGCCAGCGCATCGACGTTGCGATTCGCACTAAGCGCGGCGATGGCGAATCGATCCGGATGGCGCGCGATCACGTCCAGCGCGCTGGCGCCGATGGATCCGGTGGCGCCAAGAACCGCAACGCGTTTCATAGTCCGAGCAGCAATTTGCCGAGCGCGAACAGCGGCAACAGCGCAAAAATGCCGTCGAGGCGATCGAACACGCCGCCGTGGCCGGGGAACAATGCGCCGGAATCCTTGACGCCGGCGTGGCGCTTGATCAGGCTTTCGAACAGGTCGCCGACGATGGAAAAACACACGCACAGCAGGGCGAGTACGACGAGCGCGAGCAGGCGCAAATCCTGTACGCCCAGCAGCCAGCCGCCGATCGCGGCGACGACGGCCGTGGCGGCCAACCCGCCGTAAACGCCTGCCCAGGTCTTGCCCGGGCTGATCGACGGGGCGAGCTTGCGCCGGCCCCAGCGCATGCCGGCGAGGTAGGCGAAGGTATCCGCCGACCAGCCGAGCACGAGCGCGTACAGCGCCCACCAGTGGCCGTGATCCGGTGCGGCGTGAATGCGCATCAGCGCGATCCATGCCGGGAACACGACGAACATGCCGACGACAAGTTTCAGCAGCGTGTTTTCGCGCGTCGGTGCCGCGGCAAAGCTGAACTGCTTGAGCCAGAACAGCGCGACGACCCACCACGCGGCGCCGGCGGCGATGACGAGGATGACGGTGTCGTGATCGCGCCAGTGCCACAGCGCCCAGAACGCGAGCGTCGCGAATGCCAGCAACACCCCGCGCACACGACGGTCGCGCAAGCCTGAAAGTCGCGTCCATTCCCACGCCGCCAGCAGGCACAATCCGCCGATGACGACGGCGAACGCAGGCGTCGGCAACAGCAGAATGAGTGCGATCGCCAGCGGCGCGAGCAGCAGGGCAGTGACGACGCGCTGCTTCATTCTTGCGATCCTGCCTGATCGCGAGAATCAGGAACCGACCTAGCCTGGCCGGATTTTTCAACAAGCCCGCCAAACCGGCGTTCGCGGCGTGCGAATTCGTCGATCGCGCGTTGCAGGCAGTCGGCGTCGAAATCCGGCCACAGCACGTCGCTGAAATACAGTTCGCTGTACGCGGCCTGCCAGAGCAGGAAGTTGCTGATGCGCTGTTCGCCGCCGGTGCGGATGAACAGGTCCACCGGTGGCAGGTCGGCGAGGCAGAAGAATCGCGCGATGGATTTTTCGTCGAGCGCAGCGGCCGCGACTTCGCCGCGTTGCGTGGCCATTGCGGCCTGCTTGACGGCATTGGCGATATCCCAGCGCCCGCCGTAATTGACCGCGATATTGAGCGCGAGCTTGCCGTTGGCACGCGTCTTTTCCATCGCCGCCGTCATGCGCTCGCGCAAGGCCGGCGCAAAGGCGCAAAGATCGCCGATGAAATCGATGCGTACGCCGTGGCCATGCAGTTCATCCACTTCGCGATCCAGCGCCTTGAGAAACAGTTCCATCAACGCGCCGACTTCGTCCCTGGGGCGCTGCCAGTTTTCGCTGGAGAATGCGAACAGGGTCAGCGCGGCGATGCCGCGACGCAGGCAGGATTCGATCGTCGCGCGCACGGCTTTTTGCCCGGCGCGATGGCCGAAGCTGCGCGGCTGGAAGCGCGCCTTCGCCCAGCGCCCGTTGCCATCCATGACGATGGCGATGTGACGCGGCAGGCGCGACGCGGGTTTGTCCGCATCGGACGAGTCCGGCAATGCGGGCGGCGACGAATTCAGGCTCCCCTCCACGGCGCAGGGCTCACAGCGCCATCAATTCGTCTTCCTTCGCCTTCACCACCGCGTCGACATCCTTGATCGACTTGTCGGTGAGTTTCTGCACCTCGTCGTCGGCGCGGCGATCCTCGTCTTCGGTGATCTGCTTGTCCTTGAGCAGCTCCTTGACCTGGTGCAGCGCATCGCGGCGGATGTTGCGGATCGCGATCTTGGCGTTTTCGCCTTCATGCGCAACGTGCTTGGCCAGTTCCTTGCGGCGCTCGGCGGTAAGCGCCGGCATGTTCAGGCGGATCACCGTGCCGGCAGTGGTGGGGTTGAGGCCAAGATCGGAGGCGAGGATCGCCTTCTCGACTTCCTTGATCATCGGTTTTTCCCACGGCGTGATGACGAGCGAGCGCGCGTCGGCGACGGCGATGTTGGCGACCTGCGAAATCGGCACGTCCGAGCCGTAATAGTTGACCTTGAGGTGTTCGACGAGCGCCGTGCTGGCGCGGCCGGTGCGCAGGCGCTGCAACTCGTGTTTGAGCGCGTCGATGCTTTTGCTCATGCGCTGCTGGGCGTCCTGTTTGATGGTGGCGATCATGCGCGGCTCCGCGGTCCATTTCGAATGCCGCGCAGTATAGCAGCGCGGCCAAACGCGCCACGACGATCCAGAGCGGCTTCAACGCACGCGAAACCCGTCTGCCGCGGATTCTGCGCCTCCGTAGCGGGTCGCGCGCACGCGCCGCAGTTGCTGCTCGAACAGCAGTTCCTGGTCGCATTCGCGGCGCCAGTGTTCGCGATCGAGCGCCAGTGCCGAAGCGGGCAATCCGATCCGCGCGGCTTCGGCCTGGCGGAAGCGGCAGAATTCGGCGTATTCGTTCAGTTCCTCGCGCAGCACGTCCATCGCGGCATCTACCAGCAGTGCATCGTCGAGCTGGCCGATCACGGCCATGTCGCGTGCAATCAGGTGGTGCTCGGCATCGTCGATATAGTCGACGATCGCACCCATGATCGCGTACAGGTCGGCGGGTACGTGCCAGCAGGTATCGACGTATGCTGCGCGGATCTCCGCCGCCCGGCGCAGGCGCAGGCGGATGAAGGGTACATCCATGCCCTTTGCCGACGCGCGCAACACGCGACGCGCCGAGCCGGCGATCTGCTCCGCGGTGCACGGCGGAACACGCCGGTTCACGCGTGCGAGCGTGGCGTTGAAGCGCGCCAGGTCGTCCGCGTTCAGTTCAAGGCGAGCGATGCCGGGCGTGAAGATCCCCGAGCGCGCCGGACTCATGTCCAGATTCGGTACGGTGCGATCCCGGTCGTTGGCAGGGTACATGGCGACCTCCGTCGGCAGTGCGGCCGCCCCTGGTTTTCGGCCTGGATACAAGTCTATTACGGAATCGAGCCGCAAGATTACACTCCTGCGATGCGTCCGCCGGCCGTGTTCAGGGCAACAACAGGTCGAACGATCGCCCCAGTTCGCGCAGCTCGCGATCGAGTTCCGTGTCATCCACCGCGGTATCGGCCAGTTGTTCGCGGATCAGTTCGCGCAGGCGATGGCGCAGGCGGTGCACGGCCACGGCAATGGTGTTGCGGCGCATGCCGAATTTGGCGGCCACGCGCGCATAGTCGTCATCGTCGGGCCGTTCGGCGATGAACGCGCTCAGCTCGTCGAACAGCCCGGTTTTACCCGCTTCCCTGGCCTCGCCGCGCAATTGTCGCAAGGCCGACTGCACCACCGTGTGCGCCCAGGCGCGGTGAAAGGCGAACTCCGGCGTATCGTGGCCGGGTATGCGGGTGGCGCCGTTGCTACTGGTCGTCGAATCCAGTGCCTGGAATTGCATCCGGCCGCCGCGCTTGACCGCGGTTTCGCGGTCGCAGGCGTCGTCGAGAAAGCGCTTGAGCGCCGTGAGCAGCAGGGTGCGGAAACGTCCGCGCAGCGGATCGGCTTTCAGGTAGTAGGCTTCTTCGATGAAGCGCGCGAAAAATGCCTGGGTCAGGTCCTCGGCGGATTCGGCCGTATAGTTGTGGCCGCTGATGAACGCGTACACCGGCGAGCGATAGGTTCGACACAGGAATTCCAGCGCCTGCCGGGCAAGTTCCGGTTCCTTGCGCGCGTTCAACACCACGCTCCATCGTGTCGTCTGGAACCGCGTCATTGCCGACTGTCTCCTGCCGCGTGTACGAAGCCGATCCTGCCATATCGGCGGGGCACGCGCATTGGCAATCGCTGCGACCCGTGCTCGTGGTCACAGCGGCGATGCGAATTTCTGCCGGTAACTGGCGTAGAAAAACCGTCCCGGCACGTCGTAATCGGGAAAGAACGAATTGGCGAATGCCGAATACGACACCGGCGGGTTGCGACCCAGCGCGTTGCGGATGCCAACCATGAAATGCGCATGCCACGGCGCTTTCCAACCCATTTCGATATCGGTGTAAGCGATGCTGCCGACGTGGTTGAAGGGCACCTCGTAGCCGCCGATCAACATTGTGGCGCTGCCGCCCGAACACAAGTTGAGATAGCTGGCGTCGCCGGTGTGCTGCGCGACGTTGGCGGGGGAACTGCAATCTTCGTTTACGCCGGAGAAATAGCGTTCGGTGACGGATGCGTCCCACGCGTCGCGTTGCCACGCCAGTTGCAGTTGCGAGCGCCAGCGCCAGACCACGCCGAACAAGCCGCTGGTGGTGGGGCTGTTCAGACCGACGATATTGCCGTGCGCGATCGATCCATCCGGCAGCGTCGCGCCGGGCGCGGGCTTGCCGAGTTCGCCGAAGTAATCGACGTAGTCGGTGTGCCAGTCGAGGCTCAAGCGGCCGATCGGCGTGTCGTGCTTGTAGGCGAACGCGATGTCGAAGCCTTCGGTTTCCAGGCCTCCGGGAAGGTTCTGGGTCAGGTCGGTGACGTGGTCGATCGTGCCATCGGCGGCACTGCGCACGATCAGCGCGCAGTCGGCATCGTTGTTGCTCTGGTAGCAGCCATCGACTACGCCTTGGAATCCCGGATCGCCAACGGCGTTGCGCAGGCGGATGTCGTACCAGTCGAGGCTGCCGACGAAGCCCTCGAGCCAGGCCGGGTTGTAGACGATGCCGATGCCGCGCGAGCGCGCCGTTTCCGGTTGCAAGGCCGGATTGCCGGCTTGCGTCACGTTGCCGAGTTCGTTTTGCTGGTTCACGTCAACGGGAACGCCCAACGCGGTACAGCGCGCGCGGACGGTTGGCGTTGGATTGTTATAGGCATCGCACGGATCGCTGATGCCGCCTCCTGCAAGACTGAAATTGCTTGCCCCGGCGTACAGGTCGTCTATCGAAGGGGCGCGGAATCCCTGCGCATAATTGGCGCGCAGCAACACGTCGTCGATGGGTTGCCAGCGCAAGCCGAGTTGCGAGTTCGTGGTGCCGCCGAAGTTCGAATAGTGCGAGTAGCGCGTGCCCAAGGTGAGGTCGAGTTTTTCGGCAAAGCGTTTGTCGGCCAGCAAAGGCGCGTTCAATTCGACATAGGCTTCGCTCACCGAATAGCTGCCGCGGGTCGAGCCGTTCGTGCCGCCGCCATTGCCGTTGGCATTACCCGAGGTTTCGAGCGGATCGAGCACAGCACTGCCGCTCTCGGCGCGATGTTCGATGCCGGCGGCGAACCCGAGCCCGCCCGCGGGCAGGGAAATCAACGAATCGGTCGATACATGCGCGTCGGCAACGCGCGAGGTATCGCGGTAACGGTTGATCTCGTTGGCGCTGATGTAGGCGAGCATGGCCGGCGTAATCGATCCGGGCGGGCCGAACAGGTTCAGCGGCACGCAGCCGGCGATGACGGCGTCCGGGGTGCCGCACTGCGCGACGCCGTTCGCGTCCAGAAACGAGGGGCCGAGCGCGAGCACGAGTTTGCGGTCGTCGAAATACGGATTGACGTACTCGCGCGTATTCGAGCGTGTGGTCGAGACATCCGCGCCCCAGGTGAAATCGCGCTGTGCCAGCGTGAACGCGCCGTCGAGCCCAAGATGCATGCGCACGGTGTCGTCGGTCTGCTGGAAAACGCGCGACCCGGCCTCGGTGATGCGGCGCAAGCCAATGATGATCGTGTCGTCGAGCGGGTTGTAGACATTGTCCGGCGTGATCGGGATGGCATCCGGGTTGCCGGGATTGATGGCGGCAATCTGCACGTCCGGAGCGGCGAGTTTTTGGCTGGAAATGCGCTGGTTGAACAGCGCGTCCGCATTGAGCGCCAGTGATGGCGTGAATTCGTAGCGGCCCTGCGCAAACGCGGCGCGACGTTCCTGTGGCGTCTGCAGGTAATTGGGCGGTGCGTAGTTGTAGCCGTCGGTGTTGTAATCGACGTTGCGAAAATCGCCGGGCGACGTGCCGGGGCGGCCATCGATCAGGCGCAGGAAACACGGGCCATCGCAATCGAATGAGCCCGACGCCGGAAA
>JAFEEK010000048.1 GCA_018241165.1 Pseudomonadota bacterium | reverse complement strand
ACGCGTGCGCGTACGACGGAGCTGTTTTCTCCACCGGGCGATGCTTCGCCGAGTTCGACCAGAGGCACCCGCGGTACCGCGATCTGCAAGTCGATGCGATCGAGCAACGGGCCGGACACGCGCGCGCGGTAGCGGCGCACTTGCTCCGGCGTGCAGACGCAGCGGCCGGATGGATCGCCCGCGTATCCGCAGGGACAAGGATTCATCGCCGCGACAAGCTGGAACGCGGCGGGGAATTCGGCCTGGCGCGCCGCGCGCGAAATCACGATGTGGCCGGATTCGAGCGGCTCGCGCAGCACCTCGAGCACGCGCCGGTCGTATTCCGGCAATTCGTCGAGAAACAGCACGCCGCGATGCGCGAGCGAAATCTCGCCGGGACGCGGCATCGGCCCGCCGCCGACCAGAGCCACGGCGGACGCGGTATGGTGCGGCGCGCGAAATGGCCGCATTTTCCACATGTGGAAATCGATACCGCAACCAGCCACGGAACGGATTGCCGCCGCTTCCAGCGCCTCGGCTTCGGTCAACGGCGGCAGGATGCCGGGCAGGCGGCTGGCAAGCATGGTCTTGCCGGTGCCGGGCGGGCCGACAAAGAGCGCGTGGTGATTGCCGGTGGCGGCGATTTCCAGCGCGCGCCGTGCATGCGGCTGTCCGCGCACGTCGGCCAGATCAAGGCCGGGCGAAATCGCGGTGTCGGCCGCGGCGAGACTCGTTGCGGCCGGAAGTTGCATTACGCCGCGCAGGAATGCGCACACCTCCAGCAGCGATCCGGCGCCATGCGCGGTGCCGCCGCTCGCCAGCGCCGCTTCGGCGCCGTTTTCGCGCGGCACGATCAGCGCGCGTCCTGATTTCGCCGCCTTCAGCGCAGCAGGCAGAACGCCGGTGACAGCGCGCAAGTCGCCGGACAGGGCGAGCTCGCCGAGGAATTCGTACTGGCCGAGGTTTTCCTTCGGCAGGATTCCCTGCGCGGCAAGGATGCCGAGTGCGATCGGCAAGTCGAATCGACCACCGTCCTTGGGCAAGTCCGCCGGCGCCAAACTCACCGTCACGCGGCGCGCCGGATATTCCATTTGCGCATTCTGGATCGCCACGCGCACGCGATCGCGCGCCTCTTTTACCGCCGCTTCCGGCAAGCCGACGATGTTGGTGCCGGGCAGCCCGCCGGACAGGTGTACTTCCACGGTCACCGGCGGTGCCGAGACGCCTTCCTGCGCGCGACTGTGAACGATGGCCAGGCTCATGGGTAACCTCCAGACAAAATCCGCCCGTGCCGCCACAGCGGCAAGAATTTCAGTGACCGGGAATCAGGGCGTGCCGCCGGGTTTGCCTTCCAGCTCGTCCACACGCGCTTCAAGCGCCTCGACCTTTTCACGCGTGCGCAACAACACGCTGCGCTGCACGTCGAATTCCTCGCGCGTGACCAGATCCAGCTTGCGCAATCCGGCGCGCAACGCATCGCGGAAATTGGACGCGAGATCGTCGCTCGCCTCGCGCGCGCCGGGCGGAACCAGATCGGCGAGGCGGCGGGCCAGGTCGTCGATCGCGGTGGCATTGAACATGGCGGTCATCCAGTACGGAACGTGCGGGCAGTGTAGCCAAACGCACGCGCCGGCGCTGTCCGCCGGTTGCGCCGCGGCGCGTAGGAAATCGCCTACGCCGCGGGTATAGTTGCGCGGGGCAATTCTTCCGGAGTTCCGCATGAAAATGGTGATGGCCATCATCAAGCCGTTCAAGCTCGACGACGTGCGCGAGGCGCTGGCCGAGGCCGGCGTGCAGGGCATCACCGTTACCGAGGTCAAGGGTTTCGGCCGGCAGAAGGGCCACACCGAACTGTACCGCGGCGCGGAATATGTCGTCGATTTCCTGCCGAAACTGAAACTGGAAATCGCCGTGCCGGACAACCTCGTCGAACGCGTGATCGAGGCGATCACGAAGTCCGCCAACAGCGGCAAGATCGGCGACGGCAAGATCTTCGTTTACGCGCTGGATCAGGTCATCCGCATCCGCACCGGCGAGACGGATGCGGACGCACTATAAAGCCGCCTGATAAAATGGCGGCCCTAGCCGTTCCGGTGTTCGCCATGTCCGTTCCCGCCGCCAAGATCGACCTCGACTACACCCTCGAACACAAATACACGCGCGAACGCGGCCGGGTATACCTGTCCGGCGTGCAGGCGCTGGTGCGCTTGCCGCTGATGCAGCAGATGCGTGATCGCGCAGCGGGATTGAGCACGGCGGGATTCATTTCCGGCTACCGCGGCTCGCCGTTGGGCGGTTTCGATCTGGAATTGTGGAAGGCGAAAAAGCATCTTGCCGCCGCCAGCATCGAATTCCAGCCGGGCCTGAACGAAGACCTTGGCGCGACCATGGTCTGGGGCACCCAGCAAGCCAATCTATTTCCCGGCGCCAAATACGACGGCGTGTTTTCGATGTGGTACGGCAAGGGCCCGGGCGTTGATCGCTGCGGCGATGTGTTCAAGCACGGCAATGCGGCGGGCACCTCGAAAAACGGCGGCGTGCTCGCGCTTGCGGCCGACGACCACGCCTGTCGCTCGTCGACCTTGCCACACGGATCGGAACTCGAATTCGTCAGCGCGATGATGCCGATTCTGAATCCCGCCGGCGTGCAAGACATCCTCGACATGGGTCTGCTCGGCTGGGCGATGAGTCGCTTCACCGGGCGCTGGGTCGGCTTCAAGACGATCGCGGAAACCGTGGAATCCAGCGCCAGCGTCATCGTCGATCCGCATCAACTCGACATCGTGATCCCGACCGATTTCGTGATGCCCGAAGGCGGCTTGAACATCCGCTGGCCCGATCCGCCGTTGAACCAGGAAATGCGCCTGCACCAGTACGCGGTGAAGGCAGCTTGTGCGTTCGCGCGCGCGAATCGCATCGACCGCGTCGTGCTCGATTCGCCCAAGGCGAGGCTCGGCATCGTCACCACCGGCAAAAGCTACCTCGATGTCTTGCAGGCGCTGGAATACCTCGGCATCAGCGAATCGGATGCGCGCGAAATAGGAATACGCGTCTACAAGGTCGGCATGACCTGGCCGCTGGAACCGATCGGCATCCGCGAATTCGCGCGTGGGCTCGAAGACATCATCGTGGTCGAGGAAAAGCGTTCCTTCCTCGAATCGCAGATGAAGGAATACATGTTCAACTGGGATGCAAGGCCACACATCGTCGGCAAGTACGACGAGGACGGCAACTGGATCCTGCCGTCGACGAACGAATTGACGCCGGCCATGATCGCGCTGGTGATCGCCAAGCGCCTGTCGCGCTTTTTCACCAGCGAGGCGATGACCTCGCGCGTGGCGTGGATCGACGCGAAGGAGCACGAACTCACCCTGCCGCGCGCGAATTTCCCGCGCGTGCCGCATTACTGCTCCGGCTGCCCGCACAACACCTCGACGAATGTGCCGGAGGATTCGCGCGCGCTCGGCGGCATCGGCTGTCATTACATGGTGACGTGGATGGACCGGCGCACCGACACGTTCACGCAGATGGGCGGCGAAGGCGCGACCTGGTGCGGGCAGGCGCCGTTCACGAACACGAAACACGTGTTCCAGAACCTCGGCGACGGCACGTATTT
>JAFEEK010000489.1 GCA_018241165.1 Pseudomonadota bacterium | reverse complement strand
TCGGGAAATGCAATGCCTTCGCGTTCCAGCGCCGGCAGCAGGGATTCGCGCCACAGCGCGTATTGGTCGCGCACCAGGTCGAGGGCGCGCACGCGGATGCGGTCGAGCACGCGGCCCGGCGGCAAGCCATCCGGGCCGGCGACGGCGTCGCCGAATGCGACGTGGTGGCGCAGGATAGCGACCTGCACCTCGAAGAATTCGTCGAGGTTGGAATTGGCGATGCACAGGTAGCGCACGCGCTCGAGCAGCGGCAGGCTTTCGTCCTGGGCTTGCGCCAGCACGCGCATGTTGAATTCGAGCTGGGCCAGCTCGCGGTTGAAATGCAGCTCCGGAGCCTGGGATTTGCGTTGGGCGGTCATGTGTCCGGCATGATACCGAAACCGCCGCGGCGCGGGTTTCAGTTTGGTTGCAGCGCCAGTTTGCCCTGGTCCTGCGGACTGATCTTGCGCCGTCGCAGTTCCAGCACCACCGGCGTCATCTGCGCGATGCGCGCCTCGATGCGCGCGCGCTGGTAGTAGTCCAGGTCGCTGCGCTTGGTAAGGTCCTTGAGCTGGTTCAGCGCATCCTCGGCGCGGCCATTGAGATACGCCGCCTCGGCGTGGGCCTCGCCGGCGCGCACGTGATCGCCGGCCAGTTCGCAGGCGCGCGCAAATGTTGTTTGCAGGTCGGGGTCTTCGTCGTCGTTCGACAGTTGCGGACGCAAGATCTTTTGCGCCAGTTTTGCGCTGGCCAGGTCATTGGCCTGCAACAGCGCCTGCGCATGCGTCAACACCAGGGCGCGGTTGTCCGGGTAATCCTTTTCCAATGCGTTGAAACGCTTGAGCGCGGCGTCGCGCGCGCCGGACATCACCTCGGCGTGGCCCGCAGCAATCTGCAACACCAGATGATCCGGGTGCTGCTCCGCCAGTTTTTCCGCGAGCGGTGCGGCGGCCTTGGCATCGCCGGCGCGCACCAGCGCCAACACCTGGCCATAGCGGTTGTAGAGCGTGTCGAAGCCGGCGGTGTTCTTCAAATTGTCGGCGTAGTAGTTCACGGTTCGCGACGGCTGGGTCGAGGCCAGCACGCGCACGCGTTCGCGCATCAGTTCGTAATACGCTTCCGAGCGCTTGCGTTGCTGGCTGCGGTCGGCGCCGGGTTGCAGCAGCTCGTTCAACGCGGCGACCGAATTGCGCAGGAACGGCGGCAGCGTGGGCGCCGGCGCGGCATTCGGCAGCGGTGCCGCCGGGTTGGTCGGGACGCTGACGTGTTCGCTGCTCGACGCGATCTTGTGTTCCTTGCCATCCGCGCCGACTTCGCCGACATCGACGGTCGCGTTCATCTGCTGCTTCAGGGTCTGCGCGCGCGCTTTGGCTTCGCTGATGCGCTTGAGCGTGACCGGGTGGTCCATCAGCAGCGCCGGCACGTCGTTTTCGTCGAAGCCCGGGCGCAGCGCCTGCTGCATGCGCTGGAAAAAGCCGGCCATCGCATCCGGATCGAAATTCGCCTTGGCCAGGGTTTCGATGCCGACGCGGTCGGCTTCTTCCTCGTCGGCGCGGGTGAAGTTGATCTGCATCTGCTGCATCAGCCCGGTCGCCGTGGCCATGGCGCCGACATCCGCGTTGCTGGTGCTGCCGGGCCCCGATCGCGACGACGCCACGATCGCGCCGACCATCGCCAGGATCATTAGCGGCGCGTATTTCTGCTCGGCTTCGACCGCACGCACCAGGTGCTGCTGGGTGACGTGCGAGATCTCGTGCGCGAGCACCGCGGCGAGTTCGTCTTCGCTGGCGGTGGTGGTGATGAGTCCCGCGTTGACCGCGACGAAGCCGCCGGGCAGCGCGAACGCGTTGATCGACGGATCGTTGACGACGAAGAACGTGAACGGCTGGTCCGGTTGCGGGCTGTACGAAACCAGCCGGTAGCCGAGCGTGTTGATGTAGTCGGTGAGCAGGGCGTCGTCGAGCACCATGCCCTGGTTGCGCAATTCGTGCAGCACGTAGAAACCGTACTGGCGCTGTTCTTCCGGCGAAGCGATGGCCCCGGCCGAACTGCCCATGTCCGGCAATTTGGTGTCGATCGCGCGCGCGGGCGATCCGGCGAGCAGGGCGCAGGCGAATGCAAAGGCGGCGGGGAGCAGGGCTGGACGCATGATCGGAAAATGACGTGGGCGCGCCGGCACGATAGCGCAGCCGCCGCATTGGCGCCATTGTCGCGCGATCGCCGTTTCGCCGTCGTTAATCGAGCGGCCGCACGCCGATTCGGCGGCGTGGGACAATGCACATGTTGGATTCAAGGATTACATGCCATGGCGAAAATCGAGATCTATTCCAGCGCCAACTGCGCCTACTGCGTGGCGGCCAAGAACCTGCTCAAGAGCCGCGGGCTCGACTATGCGGAAATCCGCATCGACACCGATCCGGCACGGCGCGAGGAAATGCTGGCGCGCGCGCAGCGGCGCACGGTGCCGCAGATTTTTGTAAACGATCGCCATGTCGGCGGCTACGACGACCTCGTCGCGGCCGAGCGCAGCGGCGAACTGGCGAAACTGATCGGAGCGGGCGCATGAGCGGCAAGCGCGTGGACGATTTCGTCGCGTTCCGGCAGCGCATGAACGCACGCATCCTCGAACACGACAACCAGGTGGTGAAGCGCTTCTTCGCGCTCGACACGCAAACCTACAAGGATGGCGCGCTGCCGGTGCGGACGAAGGAGATGCTCGGCCTTGTCGCCTCGCTGGTTTTGCGTTGCGACGATTGCATCAGCTACCACATTGCCGAGTGCAGGCAGGCAGGCGTGACGCGCGACGAGTTCTTCGAGGTCTTCAGCGTCGGCCTCGTCGTCGGCGGTTCGATCGTGATCCCGCACCTGCGCCGCGCGGTGGACTTTCTCGACGAACTGGAATCCGGCGTCAAGGCTTGATGCGCAGCAGGTGCACCGCCGCGCCGTTCGCATCGGTGCCGTCCATGCGCGTGACCGCCACGGAATCGAAACGGTCGATCGAGCCGTCGGCGAGTTGCAAGGTACAGGCACGCGGCGGCCACGCGGCTTGCGCCGATCCGGCGTCGCAGTCGAGCGTCGCCGAACCATCGGCAGACGCAATGCGGATGTGTTGCGTATCCGGGCCCTGGGATCGGTCCAGGCGCAGGCGCTGCGGCATCGCGCCCTGCGCGTCGCTGACCAGTACCCAATCGCCCTGCCAGGCGCTGCCGTCGGTGCTGGCCGCCAGCGGCAGGCGCGACAAGTCCAGCGCGCGCAATTGCAGCGAGCCATCGTCGCCGCGCGAGCGCGACAGCCATGCCTGCGCATGCGCGGATGCGGAAAACTGCAAGTCCAGCGTCATCGCCGCGTCGCCATGCGGAGTGGCGGTGGACTTGGCGAACGGATCGCTGCCGCCGGCAAGGCGCAGCAGCGGCAAGTGCGCGATGCGCCCGTCGAATGCCGCGCTGCCGAACAACCAGGCGGGTTGTCCGTCGGCATCGTAGCTGAGCAGGGCGACGCTCAATTGGCCGCCCTGGAGTTCCATGCTCAATACGGTTGGATCGGCGCCGGCGCTCCACCAGAATCCGGTTTCCGGAACGATCGAAGGTGCGCCGGGAAGGCTGTGATCCACCAGTGCGAACGCACGCAATTTCGGCTGTGCCTGCACGCCTTCCGCGGCATAGAACCCGACCTTGTACACGCCCGGCGCAAGGGCCAGGCGCTCCAGGGCCAGGGTCGGATTGACCTCGATCGAGAATGCGGTTGGCTGGCGCGCGCACAAGTCGAGCACCGAGCGCGCGTCGATGCGCAGGTCGTTGCCGTCCAGCGTCACCGATTGCAGCACCGGCGGGCATTGCGTGGGCCACTCGCCGCCGATCGCGAGGTTCCAGCCCGGCAGCACGCCGCGCGGATTGCCGGCATCGTGGATCGACACCGCCGACGCGGCCAGCGATTGCGCGAATGCCGGTGCGGTCGCGAATAGCGCACACAGCAAGGCCAGTCCGCAATGGCGGACGACGGCGGGCAGCGTGGCGCAACGCGGTTTCAAGCGGGTTTTCCTTGTCCTCATCCCGAGTCTACACGATAATTGCCGGCTGCTTTGTTTATCGTTAAATCCGACTTTTCATGACCCATTCCATCACCGTAATCCCGGGCGACGGCATCGGCCCGGAAATCATGCGCGCGACCTTGCGCGTGCTCGATACGCTCGACACCGGCCTGCAATACGACTTCGCCGAGGCCGGCGTCGCGGCGCTGGAAAAATCCGGCGAGCTGCTGCCCGCGGCGACGCTGGAATCGATCGCCCGCAACCGCATCGCGTTGAAGAGCCCGCTGACCACTCCGGTGGGCGGCGGATTTTCGTCGATCAATGTCGAGTTGCGCCGCCGCTTCGACCTGTACGCCAACGTGCGTCCGGCAATCACGTTTCCGGGAACGAAGTCGCGCTACGACAACATCGACATCATCACGGTGCGCGAGAACACGGAAGGTGCGTATCTGTCCGAAGGGCAAAGCCTGTCCGCCGACGGCGAAACCGCGGTCTCGATGATCCGCAACACACGCCGCGGCGCGTCGCGCATCGTGCGCTACGCGTTCGACCTGGCGCAGCGTCTGGGGCGCAAGAAAATCACCGCCGTGCACAAGGCCAACATCATCAAGACCGCGTCAGGTCTATTCCTCGACGTGGCGCGTGAGATCGCGAAGGAGTATCCGCAGATTGCGTTCAACGAGATGATCGTGGACAACACCTGCATGCAACTGGTGATGAAGCCCGAACAGTTCGACGTGATCGTCACGACCAATCTTTTTGGCGACATCATCTCTGACCTGTGCGCCGGACTCGTCGGTGGCCTTGGGCTTGCGCCCGGCGCGAACATCGGCACGGA
>JAFEEK010000488.1 GCA_018241165.1 Pseudomonadota bacterium | reverse complement strand
CGCAGAACTGCACGCCGTCCAGATCGCGGTCCAGGCCCGGATTGTAGTTGCCGGCGTAGATATGCGAGGTGGCGAACACCGGGATGTTCGAATAGCCGGCGAGTTTGAGTTGCGGCAGCAGCAGGCGCGCCTGTTGCGGGCGCATGCTGATGAAGATGCCGGTATCGACCGGCGCCGGCGCCGCGGCTCCGGCCACCGGCGCGACCGGCGCTGCGCCGGGCAGGGCAGGCGCGGCGCTCGAGGTGGGCACGCCGCCCATGGTCTGCCGGATCAGCGCCGAGTAATTGACCTGGTTGTCCTCGATGCGCGCTTCGCCGAGGATCTGCCCGTTGCGGCCCTGGAATTGGGCACGGAACGCGAGTGCGGCGCGTTCGGCCCAGTCTTCGGTCGCGGTGATGACAACCGCGTGGCTGATGCCTTGTTGCAGCATGTACTCCGCGGCCTGCGCGGCTTCTGCATCCGGATTCAATCCGAACGCGGCGCTGCCATGCGGCGGGGCTTGCGCGCCGTCGGGCTGGTTGAGGGCCAGCACCGGCACCGGCAAGACACCCAGCGCGAATACCGCCGATACCGCATCGCGCGCCAGCGGTCCGACGATGCGGTCGGCGCCGGCGGCGACGGCTTTTTGGTAGGCGGCTACGGCATCGGCGGGATTGCTGCCGGTGTCGTAGACCACGATCGGCGCGCGTTGCGGCGTATCGTCGGCGAAATAGGCGGCGAAGAAACCGTCGCGCACCGGTTGCGCAACCGCCATCAGCGCCCCGCTCTCCGGCAACAGCAACGCGATCCGGTGCCCCGGCGCATAGCCTTCGCGTTGCGGCGGTTGCGATCCTTGCGGGATCAGCGTGCCGACCGGTTGATTCGGACGCAGCACCACGACCGGCAAGGCGCTGCCGCCGGCATGCAGGGCCTGGTCGATCCACGGCCGCAAGGCATCGCCCGGCAGCAGGGCGGCGGCTTCGTTGCGCAGCGCGTCGGGATTCATGGTCTTGAGCGTGGCGACGATCTGGGCTTCGTTTTGCGCGCGATCGTTGCCGCCGAGCAGGCGGTCCAGGTCGGCACGCGTGCGTGCGCTGTCCAGCGCGTCGCCCTGTGCGGCTTGTGCACGCGCACGCAATTCGAGCGCACGCAGGCGCAGCGGCGTGGACAGGTCCGCATCGGAAAACCGCAGGCTCTTCAGTGCAGCGGTTGCATCGTGCTGCGACAACGCCACCTCGGCCGCGAGCAGGTCGTAGCGGATGGGTTCATCGCCTTGCAGGCCATGGCGGCGGATGTCCGGCAGCGTGCGCGCGACCGCGTCGATCTCGCCATTTTGCAGATACGCCTCCGCCGCGCGCAGGCGGTAGAACGCGCCATCGCGCGGATGCGCGTCGGCCAATGCGAGAAAATCCCGCGCGGCTGCGTCGAAGTTGCCCTGGCTGTAATCCTGGTCGGCGGCAACCGCGTCGGGCGCTTCCTCGCGTGGCGCGCCGATTTGCGCGCAGCCGGCGACGAGCAGGCACAAGGCAAGGGTGCCGCAGGACAACAACGCTGACGCGCGCTGCATGATCATGATCGCATTCCTGGCGTTCGAACCCGCATGATACTTGATCGGATTCGACGCGCAGCGGCAGCGGCTGGATTAAGCTTGGCTTCGTCCAGCGGAGAGTGCGATGAGTGCGCAAGGAACGGGAAAACTCTGGATCGTGGCCACGCCGATCGGCAATCTCGCCGACCTGTCGCCGCGCGCGCAACAGGTGCTGCGCGGTGCCGATCTCATCGCTGCCGAGGACACGCGACACAGCGCCGCGTTGCTCGCGCAATTCGGCATCGCCACGCGTGCCGTTGCCTTGCATGAGCACAACGAACGCGAAAAATCCGACGAGCTCGTGCAGCGCATGCGCGATGGCGCGCAGATCGCGCTGGTCAGCGACGCCGGCACGCCGCTGGTCAGCGATCCCGGGTTTCGCCTCGTGCGCGCGGCGCGCGCAGCCGGCATAGCGGTCAGCCCCGTGCCCGGCGCCTGCGCGGCGATCGCGGCGTTGTCGGTCGCAGGCCTGCCGAGCGATCGTTTCGTGTTCGAAGGATTCCTGCCGGCCAAGTCCGCCGCGCGGCGCGCGCATCTGCAAGCGCTCGTGGCCGAAACGCGCACGCTGATCTTTTACGAATCCAGCCATCGCATCGAGGAATCCCTGGGCGATTGCGCGAAGGTCTTCGGCGGCGATCGCCATGCGGTACTCGCGCGCGAGTTGACCAAGATTTACGAGACGGTTCTCGATGGCACGTTGGCGCAATTGTCCGCGCGCGTGGCGTCCGACGCCGACCAGCGCCGCGGCGAATTCGTTCTGCTTGTCGCTGGAGCGGATGCCGATGCGGACGCGGCGCGCCTTGCCGAGGGCCATCGCGTGTTCGAGTTGCTGCGCGCGGAACTCGCGCCCAGTCGCGCGGCCAAACTGGCCGCGGAAATCACCGGCGCATCGCGCAAAGCCTTGTACGACACGGTAGAATCGTAGGCGGAGTCGGCCAGACAGTCGCGAGGCGTGCAAACGTTTCGAGGAAAGTCCGGGCTCCACAGGGCAAGGTGCCAGGTAACGCCTGGGCGGCGCGAGCCGACGGACAGTGCAACAGAAAGATACCGCCGATGGCCCGCAAGGGATCAGGCAAGGGTGAAATGGTGCGGTAAGAGCGCACCGCGAGCCTGGCAACAGGCCGGCACGGCAAACCCCACCCGGAGCAAGACCGAATAGGGGAGCAATGGCGCGGCCCGCGTCGCTCCCGGGTTGGTTGCTCGAGCGCAGCGGCGACGCTGCGCCTAGAGGAATGACTGTCCACGACAGAACCCGGCTTACCGGCCGACTCCACTTTTTTATTTATCCATTTATTAGCAAAATATACATTGCATCAGCGCTGGATCGGCGCGAACTTGAAATGTTGCGTCGCAACATGATTCTTGGTCGCTATCGTCGAGGTTGAAAAACAAAAAGTCGAATGAATTCAATAGACTTTTTTTGACTCCTGAGAAATCACTCGAAATTCTGCAAAACCCGCGCTTTCCCATTGATCCGCAAGCGAATTTTTCCTTGACAGGCCTGCTTGCCCGGACTACTGTTCACCGTTAGTGGGATTTCGTGGGTTTTGGTGGGAAATGTTCCAGGGCGAAACTGCAATCACGCTCGACGACAAGGGCCGCATGGCCCTTCCGACCGCCTATCGCGAGCTGGTCGCGAAGGCCTGCGCCAATCGCCTGGTGTTCACCTACAACCCGTTCGAACCCGGTTGCCTGTGGCTGTTCCCGCATCCGGAGTGGGAGCAATTGCGCGACAAGGTCAACACGCTGTCGGGCGTCAAGCGCGTGCATCGCGACATGCAGTTGAAGATCGTCGGCGCGGCGGCAGTGGTCGAACTGGATGGCAACGCGCGCGTGCTGGTGCCGGCCAGCCAGCGCAACGCGGCCGGCATCGAGAAAAAGGCGGTGCTGCTCGGCATGAACAACAAGTTCGAGCTGTGGAGCGAGCAGGCGCACATGGCCAAGATTCGCCAGAGCATCGCCGAACACGAGTTGTCGGACGAAATGCTGGGGTTGAAGTTGTGACGGCGGCCTGTCGCGCGCTGCGGACGATGTCGATGATCGATGAAGCGCACGTACCGGTCCTGCTCAGTGAAACGCTGGAAGGACTTTACGTCGGCGATGACGGCACGTATCTGGACGCCACGTTCGGGCGCGGCGGCCATGCACGCGCGGTGCTGGCGAAATTGGGTCCGCGCGGGCGTTTGCTGCTGATGGATCGCGATCCGGCGGCGGTGGCCGCGGCGCGGCGCGAATTCGCAAGCGATGCGCGCGTAGCGATTCGCCACGGCAATTTCGCCGATTTGGCCGATTGGGATGCGACGCTGGCGGGACTGGACGGCGTGTTGCTCGATCTGGGCGTCTCGTCGCCGCAACTCGACGATGCGCAACGCGGGTTCAGCTTTCGCGCCGACGCGCCGCTGGACATGCGCATGGATCCGACCAGCGGGATGAGCGCGGCCGATTTTTTGGCGCGGGCGAACGAAAGGCAGATCGCAGACGTGTTGTGGAATTATGGCGAGGAACGCATGAGCCGACGCATTGCGCGCGCGATCGTTGCGCGACGTGCAGATGCGCCGATCGCGCGCACCGGCGAATTGGCGGAGCTGGTCGCCGGCATCGTCGGGCGGCCGCCATCCGGCAAGCATCCGGCCACGCGCAGTTTCCAGGCGCTGCGCATCGCGGTGAACGGCGAAATGGATGCGTTGCAACGCGGGCTGCGCGCCGCGGTCGCGCGCCTGCGCGTCGGCGGACGCCTGTGCGTGATCAGCTTCCATTCGCTGGAAGATCGCGCGGTCAAGCAATTCCTGCGCGACCAATCGCAGGCGCCGGCAACGCGCCGCGGCCTGCCGCCGCCGGCGCCGGAATCGTTGTCATTGCGTCTGATCGGCCACGCGCAGATGCCCGGCGAAGCGGAACTCGCGCGCAATCCGCGCGCGCGCAGCGCGGTGTTGCGCGTGGCGGAGAAGCTCTGATGAAGGTGTGCGCATGAAGGCCATCGGAGCCGCCATCGTGCTGTTGCTGCTCGCCGCGGTCGTGGCCAGTTCCATCGGCGTGGTCTATGCGCGCCAGCAGAATCGGCTGCTGTTCGGCGAACTCACGCGCCTGACCCACGAACAGGACGACCTCAACACCGAGTTCGGCCGTCTCGAACTCGAGCAGGCGACGTGGGCCGAGCCCAACCGCATCGAACAGATCGCGCGCGGGCAACTGGGCATGGTCAATCCCGGCGCGGCCGACAGCGTGGTGGTGAAGCCATGAGCGCGCGGAGCCTGCCATGCTGCTGACCTCGCATCCGGCGCCGCCGCGCGCACGCAACGAAGGCGCACGCACCAAGCCGCGACTGGCGCCGGTGAATACGCGTGGGCGTTTGTACCTCGTGCTCATGATCCTGGTGCTCGCGGCCACGGCCCTGATCGTGCGCGCGATCGACCTGCAAGTCGTGCGCAAGGATTTCTACCAGCAGCAGGGCGACGCGCGTTTCCTGCGCGAAGTGCCGATTCCGGTGTCGCGCGGCACCATCTTCGACCGCAACGGCGAGCCGCTGGCGGTGTCCACGCCGGTGGAATCGATCTGGGCCGATCCGGCCACGGTGCTGGATCAACCCGAACGCATCCCGGACCTGGCGCGCGCGCTGGGCGTCGACGCGACGGCGCTCAAGGAGAAACTCGATCAACACAAGGAACGCGAGTTCCTGTACCTCAAGCGCCAACTCAATCCGGACGATGCGCAGGCGATCCTTGCCTTGGGCATCGCGGGAATTTCCGGCCAGCGCGAATACAAGCGCTTCTATCCGGGCGGGGAAGTCACTGCGCATGTGCTAGGCGTGACCAATATCGACGACCGCGGCCAGGAAGGGCTGGAACTGTCCTTCGACGACTGGCTTGCGGGCAAGCCCGGCGCCAAGCGCGTGATCCGCGACAACAAGGGGCACACGGTCGAAGACGTGGAGCTGGTGCGCGAACCCAAGCCCGGGCGCGACCTCACGTTGAGCATCGACCGCCGCATCCAGTACCTGGCCTATCGCGACCTCAAGGCCGCGATCATCGAACACCACGCGCGCTCGGGTTCGATGGTGGTGCTCGATCCGACCAACGGCGAAATCCTGGCGATGGTGAACCAGCCGTCGTACAACCCGAATGCGCCGGCCGCGGATCCCGCCTACCGGCGCAATCGCGCGGTGACGGACGTGGTCGAGCCGGGTTCGACGATGAAGCCGTTCACCATCGCCACCGCCTTGCAAAGCGGCAAGTGGACGCCGGATTCCCTGGTGGACACGAACCCGGGAACGTTCGTCCTGGCCGGACACGTCATCCACGATGTCGCCAATCATGGCTTGCTCACCGTGACCGGCGTAATCACGCATTCGAGCAACATCGGCGCGGCCAAGATCGCGTTGACCTTGCCGAACGAAGACCTGTTCGACATGGACCATCGTTTCGGCTTCGGTGAATCCACGGGCAGCGGCTTCCCCGGCGAATCGCCGGGGCTGCTGCCTGCCGCGCGCACCTGGGGCGTGATCGAGAAGGCCACCATTGCGTATGGTTATGGTTTGAACGTGACCACTCTGCAGGTGGCACAGGCCTATGCGGCGCTGGCCGACAACGGCCGCTTGCACCAGCCGACCTTCGTCAAGGGCGTGCGCAATCCGGCGGTCGCTGTGATCGATCCGCAACTGGCGCACACGATCGTGAAGATGCTCGAGACCGTCGTCGCGCCGGGCGGCACGGCGTTGCGCGCAGCCGTGCCCAATTATCGGGTCGCCGGCAAGACCGGCACGTCGCGCCAGGCTGTCAATGGCGGCTATGAAAGCCGCTACATCTCGCTGTTCGCGGGCATGGTGCCGGCGAGCAACCCGCGCCTGGTCGCGGTGGTGGTGATCCATGATCCGCAGGGCGGCTATTTCGGCGGCACGGTTTCGGCGCCGGTATTCAGCCAGGTCATGGGCGGTGCGCTGCGCATGCTCGACATTCCTCCCGACAACGTGCAGCACTGGTATGCGGGCGGGCCCGACACCGGCGCGCCGATCCAGCCGGGCAGCAAGGCGCCGGATTACGCGCCGGGCGACACCAGTTACGAGGAAGCGGTGCCATGAGCGCGGTCGCCAAACCGTTGCGCGAATTGCTCGCCGGCATCGCGGATGCCAGCGATATTCGCGTATCCGGCATGACC
>JAFEEK010000487.1 GCA_018241165.1 Pseudomonadota bacterium | reverse complement strand
GGGGTGACCTCGTCCAGCGTGGCGCCAGGTGCAAGGTTGGCCTTGATGGCGAGCGAAGTCTGGCGATTGTCGCGCTCGATTGCCGATGGTGCGGCGCGATTGTTCAGATCGACCATCGACAGCAGCGGAACCATCGTACCGTCCGCCGCGCGCAGCTTGTAGTCGGCCAGGTCCGCGAGACTGCGGGTGTCGTCGCCGCCGAAGCGCAGCCAGACCGGTATCTGGGTGCCGTTGTCGTGGTATTCCTTCAGCGGCAAGCCGCGCAACGCGATGGCGATGTATTGGGCAATCTCGCTGGCGGAAAATCCGTACGTACGTGCACGCACGCGATCCACATGCACGGCCAGTTCGCGATCGCCGCCGCTTTGCTCGGTACGCACGTCGCGCAAACCGGGTACGTGTTGCAGTGTCTGGATCACCGATTCGGAAAGTTCGTGCAGGGTCGTACTCGAATCCCCGTTCACGAATACCTGCACATTGGTATTCTGGTTTTGCGACTGGAAGTCGAACACGATGCGTCCGATCGGAACCTTCGGCGCACCGGCGCGGATTTTTTCCATGATCTCCTGCGAATGCCCGCGCCCGGCGTCGTCGTCGGTGAGCAACACATTCGTCATTGCATCGCCGGTCTCGTTGAAATAGCTGTAGACATTCTTGATGTGCAATTGCTTGCGATTGGCGTCCAGCCATTTCTCGACACTGGCGATGGATTTGTCCAGTTCTTCGAGCCGGTAGATTCCGTTGAGCTGGTATGCCAGATGCAACTCGCCAGCCTGCCCCGGCGGGAACATGTCGGTCTTGGCCAGGTTTATCGGCACGAAACTGGCCGCGAACAGCGCCACCAGCCCCCACACCATCGCCTTGCGATGCGCGAGCGACCAGGCGATGGCGGATTCGTATCGCCGCTGCAGGCGCGCGATAAGGGTATCGCGGCCGATGAAATGCGGCGGCGGCAATTTGGCCGACAGCATCGGTACCAGGCTGACCGCAACCAGCCACGATGCCAGATGCGCAATCGACATCGCAATTGCCACCTGGGTGAGGAAAATGCTGATCTGGTTCTTCGCGCCGAAAACGTTCGGCAGGAACACGACGATACTGGTGAACGTACCGGCCGCGATCGCGATGCCGACGACCTGGGTGCCTTGCACTGCGCAATACCAGGGCTTGTCGGGAAATTTCTCGCGGTACTGGTAAATGCTTTCGACTGCGACGACGGCGTTGTCCACCAGCATGCCAACCGCGAGCAACAAGCCGAGCAGCGACAGCACGTTCAAGGTCATGCCGAGAAAGTACATGCAGCCGAGCGTGATCACCATGCAGATCGGTATCGCCAGCGACACCATCAGCGTGGATGCCCAATCGCGCAGGAAGAAAAACAGCACGAAAACCGAAAGTGCGATGCCGATGCCGCCGGCCTCGCCCAGTTCCCTGAGGCTATTGGTTACCGACTTGGCCTCGTCGCCAAGAAAATACAGCTCGATGCCACGCATTTCCGGATCGTGGCTGATGCGGTCGATTTCAGCGTGAACGCGACTGGCCACCTCGACCAGGTTGGCGTTGCGTTCCTTGGATACGTCGACCGCAACCGCGGGCTTGCCGTCGAGATGGCGGCGGTAGTCCAGCCGCGCCGGCTTCAGCGTGACATTGGCGATGTCACCGAGCCTTAGGCCCTTTTCGTTCAACGGCATGGAACGAATGTCCTGGATACTGCGCCATTCGCCCAGCGGCTGCACCTGATAGCGCAGCTTGCCGTCGGTGATCTGGCCGGCCGATGCAGAGAAGTTCGCGGCCGAGAGTTTCGTGTACAGGTCGTTGAGACTCACGCCGGCGGCGGTCAGGCGATCGACGGAAACCTCTATCTGGACTTCCGGCGCCGCGATGCCCTGGATCTGCACGCGGGCAACGCCGGGCAGCCGTTCGAGCGGGCGTTTGAGCTTGCGGTCGAGCAGTTCCCACGAATTGGACAGGTCGTGGTCGCTGGAGATGCGCAATTGCAACATCGGCTGATCGGTCGTTGCGAACTTCATCACCGTGTAGCGTTGCAAGTCGCTTGGCAAATCGTCGCGAATGGCGTCGATCTTCTCGCGCGCCTGTACCGCCTTTACCGCGGTATCCTCACCCCACTTGAGCAGCAGGAAAACCTGTGCGCCGTCCGCGCGCGACAGCGAATTCATGTGCTCGATGCCAGTGAGCGTGGACAGCGCATCCTCGACCGGGCGCGTGATCGTGCGCTCGACTTCCGCCGGCGTGGAACCGGCGTACGGCAAGTCGATCATCATGAACGGGAATTGCACGTCCGGCATGCCTTCCAGCGGCAGCCGGAACGCGGCGATCGCGCCGACCACGAGCAGCGACACGAAGAACATCACCGCCGTAACCGGGCGCTTGAGGCTTAGTTCGGCAAGCGTCACGCGGATTGCTCCGCGGTTTCACCGCTGCCCTGACCGACATGATTCCTGTGAGCGACATACCACGCGTCCGCGCGGCGATCCAGCAGGTTGTAGACCACCGGAATCACGATCAGCGTGAGCAAGGTGGATACGGCCAGGCCGCCGATCACCGCAATCGCCATCGGCGAGCGCACTTCGGAGCCGTCGCCAAAACTCAACGCCAGCGGCATGAAGCCAAGCAGCGTGCACAGCGTGGTCATCGTGATCGGGCGCAAGCGCGATTCGGCGGCTTGCGCGATCGCATCGAGTTTGGCCACGCCTTCCTCACGCAACTGGTTCACGCGGTCGATCAGCACGATCGCGTTCTTGACCACGATGCCGGCCAGCATGATCAGGCCGATGAACACGACGATCGATAGCGGCGTGAACGTGATCTTCAGCGCCAGCACCGCGCCGACCAGCGCCAGTGGAATCGAGAACATGATGACAAAGGGATGCAACAGCGATTCGAACTGCGACGCCATCACCAGGTAGACAAGGAAGATCGCCAGCGACAACGCGAAGATCAACGAGCGCAGCGAGGCATCGAGTTCTTCGCTCTGGCCGCCGATGTGCGCGCTGACGCCGGCGGCAAGCGGATTGTCGCGCAGGACTTTTTGTACCTCGGCGACGGCGCTGCCCAGATCGCCGTAATGCAGGTTCGCCGTGACGATGGCGACGCGTTCCTGGCCGATGCGGTCGATTTCGTTCGGCCCCATGGCGATCGAGACGTCTGCCACCGAGGTCAGGCGCACCGGCGTCGCGGCGCCCGGGTTGACGATCAGGTTGCGGATGTCGTCGACCGAGGTGCGCTCGTTCGGTCGCGCGCGAACCAGCACATCGATCTTGCGATCGCGGAAGTTGTACTGCGTGGCCACTGCGCCGCGAATCTTGTCGACGATCTGGTCCGAAATCTGCTTGGTGGTGAGGCCGAGCGCTGCCGCCCGGTCTTGATCAAAATGGATGCGGATTTCCGGCGAGCCACCCTGCGCGCTGGATTTCACGTCGGCGAAACGCGGCGAGGCTTGCAACAAGGCGGCGAGTTTGTTGCCGGCTTTCTGCAAGGCGTCCAGGTCGTAGCCGCGCAAGTCGACTTCCAACGGCGTATCGAAGCTGAACAGTTTCGGCCGCGAGAACTGCACCTCGCTGCCGGGATGGGCGACCATGTCCGCGCGCAAGGTGTTCATCGCCTCGCTCTCGCCCTTGCGGCCGGCGCCGGGCGCCAGCACGACAAGCAGGCGCGCGATATTCTCGCCGGATTCGGTCGGATTCGCGTCCAGGCGCGTGCCGGTGCCGCTGACGCCATAGATCATCTTGATCAGCGGATTCTTTGCGTTCTTGCCTTGCAGCTCGCGCACCAGCGCATCGGTCTGCACGAGCGGCGTGCCCGGCGCGAGCTTGACCGTCATCTCGAAGCGGCCCTGCGCAAGTTGTGGAATCAGATCCGTGCCCAGGGTCGGAATCAGCGCAACGCTGGCGAGAAATGCTACTGCGGCGAACCCGAGTACTTTCCACGGATGCGCCAGCGCCTTCGGCAGGAATCCGTGGTAAGCCGCTGCGGCGCGGTTGTAGCCGGCCAGCAAACCCTTGCCGAGGAAGCGCAGCACTCGGCCAACGAGGTTTCCGCCGAAACGGCCGAGCGTGAATCCGACCCAGCCGATGACGCGCGGCAGCCAGCGAAACACGCGGCCAATGGCGGCGAGGCCTTTGCCCACGCGTGTGCGAGGTGGCGTGCGAAGCGGCTTTTCTTCGTCCGCAAAAGCCAGCGGCGCCCTGCCCTTGAGCGATGCCAGCATCGGAATCAGGCTCATCGCGACGACCAGCGAGATGAGCATGGCGAACGTGATCGTCAACGCCTGGTCGCGGAACAACTGTCCGGCGATGCCCTGCACGAACACCAGCGGAAAGAACACGGCAACCGTGGTCAGCGTGGACGCCGTCACCGCCATCGACACTTCGCGCGCGCCCTGCACCGCTGACTCGACGATGCCGATGCCGCGTTCGCGCATGCGCGCGATGTTTTCCAACACCACGATGGAATCGTCCACGACCATGCCGGTGGCAAGCGCGAGCCCGCCCAGCGACATCACGTTGAGGCTCAATCCCGCTTCGCCCATGAAGAAGAACGTGGCGATCAGCGACACCGGCAGCGACAGCGAAATGATGAACGTACTCCAGGAATCGGCGAGGAAAAAGAAGATGATCAACACCGCAAGCACGCCGCCGATGATGGCGTCATCGCGCACATCGTGCAGTGAACCCTGGATGAAAACCGACTGATCGTCGATGCTGGTCAACTTGGCGTTGGCCGGCAGGATCGATGCGCATGGCGGTGGCAGGTTCGTGCAGGTGAATTTGTCGAGTTGCTTGCGCACGGCCGCGGCGACGGTGACGGTGTTGGCGTCACCTTCCTTGTAGATCGCCAGCTCAACGGCTTCGTGCCCGTCCACGCGCACCACGCCTTCGCGCTCCTTGTGGCCCTGATGCACGTTTGCCACATCGCGCAGCCGGATCGGCACGCCCTTGTCGACCTTGATCAGCAGATCGCGCATCTGTTCGAGGTTCGTGAACTGGTTGACCGTGCGCACCAGGTACCGCTGCGTACCATCCTCGATGCGCCCGCCGGACACGTTCACGTTTTCGTCGCCCAGGCGCTTGATCACGTCGGCGACATTGAGGTTGAGCTGCTGCAGGCGTTGCTGGTCGATATCGACGTCGATCTGGTCTTCGAGCCCGCCGCCAACCTTGACCGCAGCCACTCCGGATGTCGGCTCGAGGCGCTTGCGCAGCTCGTCATCGGCAAAGCGCCGCAATTGTTTCAATTCGGCGCTTTCGGCATCGCCGCTCGCGGCTGGACCGGTCAGCGCCAGGCGCAGGATCGGATCGGTCGCCGGATTGAAGCGCAACAGCACCGGCTTTTTCGCGGTCAGCGGCAATTGCAGCAAGTCGAGCTTGTCGCGCACGTCCAGGCTCGCCTGATCCATGTTCGTGCCCCAGACGAACTGCAGGATCACGTCGGACTGGCCGGCCTGCGACACCGAGTGGATCGTGCGCACGTTCTTGACTACGCCGAGCGCCTCTTCCACCGGCTGCGAAATCAACGTCTCGATTTCGGCAGGCGCCGCACCTTCGTATGCGGTGCGCACGGTCAGAGTCGGATAAGTCAGGTCCGGCAGAAGATTGACCTTCAAACCGGACAGCGCGATCAGGCCGAACAAAACCAGGGTGAGCGTCACCATGCCGACGGTTACGCGCCGGCGGGTGGCGAGTTCGACGAGGCTCATGCCTTGTTGTCCAGCACCAGCACCGCGGTGCCATCGCGCACGGCGTTACGGCCAACCGTGATGACGCGGGCGCCGGCATCCAATCCGGAAATAATCTCCACTTTGTCGCCGTCGCTGTAGCCGGTTTTCACCAGCTGGCGATGGGCGATCAGGCCATTCGCCGGCGCGACCGGCGTCTTTGCGGCGGGCTTGCCCGCCTCGGCCTTTGCCACGGGCGCGGGCGGCGCCTTTTCCACCACGAAGACCGAGGTCTGGCCGTCTTCTTCCACCAGTGCCGAGCGCGGCACGGTCAATGCGTCCGGGCGTTGGTCGTAGACGATGTCGATGCGCGCGAACATGCCCGGGCGCAGCACGTCGCTGGCGTCGCGGAATTGGCAGGTGACGCGGAACGTGCCACTCGCCGGATCGACCACCGGCGCGATGCGCAGGATCGATCCCGCGAACTTCTTGCCGGGCAGGGCATCGGCCTCGAGTTGCACCGCCTGCCCTGCTTTTAGAATGCCGAGCTGGCGCTCGGGCACGTTGAGAACGGCCTGCAGGGGATTCATGCCGACGATGCGAAACAGGTTCTGGTTGGCCTGCACCAGGTTGCCGAGTTTGATGCTGCGCTCGGCAATAACGCCATCCACGGGCGCGACGATGCGCGTATACGACAACTGGATGTTCGCGGCCTCGTAGGCTGCGCGTTGCGCAGCAAGATCGAACTTGTCCTGCTCGTATTCGTATTCGGGAATCAGATGCTTCGGAATCGCCGCCTGTGCATGCGCGAACGTCGCTTCCGCCTTGTGCATCTGCGCTTCGGCCTGTTTGGCCTTGGCCATCGCATCGGCGTCGTCGAGTTCGGCGAGCAGCTGGCCCGCCTTCACGTTCATGCCCTCTTCCACGTAAAGCTTCTTCAATACGCCCGTGATTTTGGCGGTGACCTGGGCTTCGTGGTCGGCCACCAATGCCGCGGTGCCGCTGTAACTCGCGCTGATCGCATTGTGTGCGGCCAAGGCAACCTCCACGGGCACTGCGTCGACCGTCGGTGCTTTGGTCTGGGCGGCCGCACCATTACGATTGCAGGCACTGAGAAATCCGGCTGCGCCGACAAATGCAAGCAATATCAATACGTTTTGAACTTTTACGGAAGTCATGGGGGGCTGAGGTCCGGCGGCAGGAATGGTTGTTGATGTGGTGTTATACTAAACTATATCACTATGTTACGCAAGTCCCCTCGAATTGCGCGGATGCAAAATAGTTTGTCTGCGTCGCGCGCAAAAGGGCCGCAAGTCATGGCAGTCGACGGGCAATCGTCATTGATGCGCAGGCGCATCATCCGGTTGCATTCGGCACCGATCGAATCCGGTGCATCGATTTTTCACGGTCGCACAGAGCGGGTGGCGATGTGCGCAATTGGCACGTTATACTTCGCGGGTTTTTCGACCACGCCACGGATCGCACGACCTGCCATGCATAAATTCGCCTCCGCCTGCCGCCTCGCCCTGTTCGCTGCCGCACTGTTTGCCGTTCCCGCTATCGCCGCCGATGCCAGCAAAGGCGATCCGAAAGCAGGCAAAGCGCTGGTTTATACCTGTGGCGGATGCCACGGCGTTACCGGATACAAGAATGCCTATCCGAACTACCATGTGCCGCGCATCGCGGGCCAGAACTACGATTACATCGTGACAGCGCTGACCGAGTACAAGAAAGGCGAACGGTCGCATCCGACCATGCGCGCGCAGGGCCAAAGCCTGTCCGATGAGGACATCCGCAATGTCGCCGCCTACCTGTCCAGCCTGAGCCCGAGCAAATAAGGAAATCCCATGAACTTCATTCGTCTCGCTGCGCTCGCAACCGGACTGTTGGCCATCAACGCATTTGCCGCCGAAGCCGGCGGTGCGCCAGGCGCTACCCCGGCAGCCCTTGCCGCTCCGTGCGCCGCCTGCCACGGAGCCGATGGCAATTCCACGGCGCCGATCTACCCGCGCCTGGCCGGGCAGTATCACGATTACCTTGCGCAAGCGCTGCGCGAATATCGTTCCGGCACGCGCCAGAACGCGATCATGGCCGGTTTCGCCAAGACCTTGAGCGATGCCGATATCAATACCCTATCGCGCTATTTCGCGGCGATGCCGAGCAAGCTGGACGATTTGTCGCACCACGAGCAGGGTGATTGACTAGCGAACTGCGCTGTGACCCTCGTGGCCGCGATAGTACGGATTGTGCCCGCTGGCGTGATCCGTGGCGTCGCGCACGGCTGAAATCTCCGGAAAGTGCTGGCGCAGGGTGCGTTCGATGCCCTGCTTCAAGGTTACATCGGCCATGCCGCAACCATGGCAGCCGCCACCGAGTTGCAGGATCACGGCCTTGTCGGCAGTCACTTCGACCAATGTCGCGCGACCGCCGTGGGCGGCAATCTGCGGATTGACCTCGGTATCGAGTACGTAGCGCACGCGTTCGGCCAGACCGGCATCGGTCGACGGCGGGACGCCCTTCAGATTTGGTGCGCGCACGATCAGCTGGCCGCCGGTCGCATCGTTCGCGTAATCGACTTCGGCGTCTTGCAGATACGCAAGGCTCTGCGCATCCACGTACAGGCTGAAACCGTCGCAGGCAAGCGTCCACTCGCCGCCAGACAAGTCCGACGGTTCGCAAAACTCCAGCCGGCAATCGGCCTTCGGCGTGCCCGCGTGTACTGCCAGCATGCGCACGCCAAGCCCGGGCAGGTCCTGCTGTTCGATAAGGCGGCGAAAATGGCGTTGCGCGGATTCGGTCAAGGTCAGCATGACGATACCTAAGGTTGAATACCGGACCATTTTAGTCCTGAATTGGCGGCGCGTCACGGTTGCTATACTTCGCGCAATCCGGACAAGGAACTCGCCATGACTGTCGACGAACTGCGCCAGCAGCGCTGCAAGCCGCTCAAGGGCAACGCGCACTTGCTTTCGGGCGCACACGCCGATGAACTTCTGGCGCTGCTCGACGGCTGGCAATTCGAAGCCGGCAACACCGGTATTGTCCGGCAATTTCGTTTCGTCGACTTCCTGCATGCACTTGCTTTCGTCAATGCGCTGGGATTCATCGCGGAACAGGAAAACCACCATCCCGATCTTGAACTGGGCTGGGGCCGCTGCCGCGTGCGGTTTTCCACGCACGACGTCGGCGGACTGTCGTTGAACGATTTCATCTGCGCGGCGAAGACCGACGCCCTGCACAAGGGCTGAGCACGTCGCGATGCGAGCCCTGCGCATCGGTGCGGTGGTCTTGTTGTTGGCCTTGACGGCCGCCGGGCTGCGCGCGTTTGCGCAATGGCGCTTCGATGCGTACCTGAGCGGCCGCGCCGTGCAGGCTTTGGCCGAGGACGCGCGCGGCGAAACACCGTGGCGCTGGAAGTTCACGGACTCCGAAAACCTGGTCGCAGGGCGTGTTTTTGACGCAGGGAACTTTGCTTTCACCGATGGCACACTGACCGTGCAATCGGATGGTCGCGCTTTCGAGATTGGGCTTCCGTTGCCGTCACCACTGGATTTGCGGCGTTTTCCACAATTGGATATTTCCGCGACGGTTGATGCGCCGGGAAGCTTGCGCCTTGTAGTCGCGCAAGTACTTGATCAACCCGCCCTGTACAGCGCGCCAATCGCGTTGGTGCCACAGCAAACCCCGTACAGGGCAAATTGCCCGGAATTGGCTTGGCAGAACAAATCTGCTCCAGCGCCCATGCCGTCCCATGGCGCGATGCTACGTTTGCGGGTAGAACTTCCCGCTGGCGCGGCATTTCGCCTCATGCAAGTCTCTGCGGTGCGGGTGCCCATCATGAAATGGGCCGACCTGTCTACGATGGTCGACATTTCGCACAGCGTGCAGACATCGACCGTCGGCGTTGCAACTCCCAGCCCGATACTTGTCAGTCTCGATGCCGCTACCGATCTCATCCCACAGCCGGTACTCCTGCTCAAGCCCGACTCGAGCATTGAGCGGCAACGCGCATTTTTGGAGCGCGCCAGGACGCTCATCCCTGCCGCGATCATCGTTCCCGCCCCTGCGGCGGGTGCGGTCGAGGCTCGTGCGCACGCACTGGGCTCGGAAGCGAACGCCATGCGTTCGCTGCGCAACGTGGCGTGGATCGCACTTGGCGCGTACTGGTCGGCGTTGCTGCTCGCGTGGCGCTGGCCACCACGCGATCCGCGCTGGCGCGCCGCACTGGAAGCGGCACTCGTATCGATTGCACCGTTGTGGCTGATCGCCGGCGGTTTTTTTACCGGAAGGCTCGACGCCGCGCAGATTGCCTTGATCGCGTCGGTTGTCGCGTATGTGGCGTTTCTCGGCATCCCGCGCGACTGGCGCTTAAACGGCAGCGCGCGCGCATGGTTGCTCGGCGCAGGTGTCGCTGCGATCGCGCTCGCGATTGGCCTGTGTGCGCATCGCTGGGACGAACCGCTGCGCGCAATCGGAAGCGGACACGTCCTGCGCTATTTCGGCTGGGCCTTGATCCAGCAATACCTGATCTGCGCGATTGTAACGAGCCGCTGGCTGCGAGCGAGCGCAAGCCGTTTCGCAGCGATCTATCTCGGCGCGCTGACCTTCGCATTGATGCACACGCCGAATGCCAGCCTGATGCTGGCGACGTTCGCGGGTGGGTTATGCTGGTGCGCGCTTTTCCTGCGCGAGCGCGCGCTACTGCCGCTTGCCGTGTCGCATGCCGCGAGCGCCCTGGTCCTGATCGCACTGTTGCCGCAGGACTGGTTGTATTCGGCGGAAGTCAGCGCGCGGTTTTTCCAGTAGGCAACTGGTCCAGCACTTGCGCCAGGTCGGGCGCGAGCGGTGTTGAAAAACTGTACGTTTTTCCGTTCAGATCGAACTCGAAACGCGCGGCATGCAAGAAGAGTCGATGCAGTCCGAAATCGCGCATCGTCTTGTTGAATTCCCGCAATCCGTACTTCTCGTCGCCAGCCAGCGGGTGGCCGGCATGCTGTGAGTGCACGCGAATCTGGTGCGTGCGGCCGGTATACAACGTCACTTCGGCGAGACTGGCCTCCGCGTAATTGCCGATGACCTTGAACGCGGTCAGCGCAGGTTTGCCGTCATCGCTCACCCGCACCATGCGCTCGCCGCCTTGCAGGTCGAATTTTCGCAGCGGCACGTTCACGTCAAACCTTGCCCGTTTCGGCCTTCCGTGCAGCAACGCGAGGTATTGCTTGGTGATATGCCCGTCCCGAATCAATTCCTGCAAGGCCGTCAGTGCCGCGCGCCGACGCGCGAGCACGAGTACGCCGCTGGTATCGCGATCGAGCCGGTGCGCAAGCTCCAGCGTCTCGTCCGGGCGCGCCGCGCGCAGCAGTTCGATCGCGCCGAATGCCACGCCGCTGCCACCGTGACTGGCAACGCCTGCGGGTTTGTCGATGACGAGAAAGTCCCGGTCCTCGAAAATGACGGCTTGTGCGACCCGCTTTACCAACGCTGGCGGCGCAACTTTTTCTTCGCCCGCCTGCGCCACGCGCACCGGTGGAATCCGAACTTCGTCGCCGCCCGACACGCGCGCATCGGGCTTGGCGCGCTTGCCGTTGATCCGCACCTGGCCTGTGCGCAGGATGCGGTAGATCAAACTCTTTGGAACGCCTTTGAGCTGTCCGGTCAAAAAGTTGTCGATGCGCTGGCCCTCGCGCTCGTCCGGCACGGTCACCAGGCGCACGCCGGGACTTGAGTTCTTTGTGTCGAGATTCATCGAAGTTCGCGTATCTATTGAAAAAATTCCTGCTGTGCTACACTCGCCCGGCATTTCGCGCCGACCGCCGACAAGCGGCGGAATGGCGCATCCGCCCGCCGGCCTGCGCCGGCGTCCGAGCCAACTCCGGGAGGAGTCCTCGGCCGCCGCGTAATCCTAACGGGTTGGATCGTGGATTGCCCACCGCCGTCATGGCGATGTCGAGTCCCGGAAACGCACAAGGGCACCTATAAACCGCCAGGCGCAGAGTTTGCGCCGGCAGAAACAAAGCGCTCCCGTGGTGGCGTGCCACGCCCACGGCCCGCGCGACTTCGCCGCCTCACGGCGCGGAATCGCGACGCCTTCCACGGTCGAGCGCCGAGGATGTAAAAATGAAGCGTATGCTGATCAACGCAACTCAGCGTGAAGAGTTGCGCGTGGCCATTGTCGATGGCCAGTCCCTGTACGATCTCGATCTCGAGATCCCCTCGAAAGAACAGAAAAAATCCAACATCTACAAGGGCCGCATCACCCGCGTCGAGCCCTCGCTGGAAGCCTGTTTCGTCGAGTACGGTGCCGACCGCCACGGCTTTCTTCCGCTCAAGGAAATCTCCCGCGAGTACTTCCAGTCCGGCGTAGACCACAACAAGGCCGGTATCCGCGAACTGCTCAAGGAAGGCCAGGAACTGCTGGTCCAGGTCGAAAAGGAAGAACGCGGCAACAAGGGCGCCGCCCTGACCACGTTCATCTCGCTGGCCGGCCGCTACATGGTGCTGATGCCGAACAACCCGCGTGCCGGCGGCGTGTCGCGCCGCATCGAGGGCGACGAACGCGCGAACCTGAAGGAAATCCTCGACCAGCTCAAGCTGCCGGACGAGATGGGCCTGATCATCCGCACCGCGGGCCTGGGCCGCGAGGCCGACGAACTGCAATGGGACCTGGATTATTTGTTGCAGTTGTGGAGCGCGATCGACGAGGCCGGCAAGGCGCGGCACGCGCCATTCCTGATCTACCAGGAGTCGCGCCTGATCATCCGCGCCCTGCGCGACTACCTGCGCAACGACATCGGCGAAATCCTGATCGACTCCGAAGAGCTGTTCAAGGACGCCAGCGATTTCGTGCAGCAGGTGATGCCGCAGAACCTGCGCAAGCTCAAGCTGTACAACGACACCGTGCCGCTGTTCTCGCGCTTCCAGATCGAAACCCAGATCGAGAACGCATTCGACCGCACCGTGCGCCTGCCTTCGGGCGGCTCGATCGTGATCGACCAGACCGAAGCGCTGACCGCCATCGACATCAACTCGGCCAAGGCGACCAAGGGCGGCGACATCGAAGAGACCGCATTCAACACGAACTGCGAAGCGGCAGTGGAAGTCGCGCGCCAGTTGCGCATCCGCGACGCTGGCGGCCTGATCGTGATCGACTTCATCGACATGGATTCGCCGCGCCACCAGCGCGAAGTCGAGGACAAGTTGCGCGATGCGCTGCGCCACGACCGCGCGCGCGTGCAGATCGGCAAGATCTCGCGTTTCGGCCTGCTCGAAATGTCGCGCCAGCGCCTGCGCCCGAGCCTGGGCGAGGCCACGCAAAGCGTGTGCCCGCGCTGCGAAGGCCATGGTCGCGTGCGCAGCGTCGAATCGCTGTCGCTGTCTGTGCTGCGCCTGGTCGAAGAACAGGCGATGAAGGAAAAGACCGGCCAGGTACTGGTGCAAGTGCCGGCGATGGTTGCGAACTTCCTGCTCAACGAAAAGCGCAAGAGCATCGTCGAGATCGAGGCACGCCACGAGGTGCCAGTCATCGTGGTTGCCGATGAAAAGCTCGAAACCCCGCATTTCCATATCGAGCGCATCCGCGCGACCGAAATGCCGGCGGACGCCAAGCCCAGTTACGAGCGGATGACCCCGGCGACGGTCGTGCCGCCGCCGCAGATCGCAAAGCCGGGCGCGGAGCCGGAAAAACCCGCGGTCAGCGGCATCGTTCCCAGCAGCCCCGCCCCGGTGCATGAAGCGCCCGCGCCGGAAGCGAAAGCGCCTGCTCCTGCCGCCCCCGGATTGTTCGCGCGCATGATGAGCTGGTTCCACAAGCCTGCAACGCCGGAAAAGACGCTTGCCGAACTTGTGCCTGCGCCATCGCGTGGCAAGCCGGCGCGTGCCAATGGCCACCAACGTCGCGACGAAAATCGCGATGCACGTCGAGGCGATTCGCGCGGCCAACGCGACCGGCCGCGCGGCGGCGACAACAAGCAGCAACCACGTCGCGATCAACGGCCGCAGAACGAGAACGCCCGCGCCGACGCGCAGCGCCAGAACTCGCAGCAAGCGCAACCGCGCAAGCCGCAAGTTCCGGCGCAGCCAACGCCAGAGCGTCCGAAGCGCGAGACGCCACCGGTTGCCGCACCCGCGCCGGTTGTTCAAACCGTCGCCGAGAGTGCTCACACCGCACCAATGCAACCGGCGCATGACGCAGCTGCCGAGGGCGAGGCGCGTTCGCGTCGACGCGGTCGCCGCGGCGGTCGCCGCCGCCGCAAGAATGAAGGCGGAAACGACCTGCACGCCGCAGATCCCGCAGCTCCGGTCGTTTTCGACTTCGACGACGAGGATGCCGACGAAGCACGCACGCCGACAGCGGCAAGACACGTCGCAGGGCCTACGCCTTCGCAAGTGCCGGCAAGCGCACCCGTGTCGCAGCCGATGACCGAACCTGGGCGGCCTGCAGTTGCAGAGCATGCCCCTGCACCGCCAGCACCGGTTCAGCCCGCGCCGCAAGCACCGAAAGCGCCCTTCGCGGCTCCGTCGCCAATACCGGTAGCGCCGACGAGCGCTCCAGCGCCGGCCATCCAAACATCAAGCATTCCGGAGCAGAAACCGCTGCTCCCGCCAGCGTCGCCCGCCGCGCCGAGTGCGCCGATTCCGCCGGCACCGCCGCGCGTGTCGCCCCCACCTGCGCCAGTTCCGGTCGCTTCAAATCCGACACCGGCGCCAATCGCCGTGCCACGGCCCGTTGTACCGACTCCGGCAATGCCAGCGACACCGACGTATCCGCCGGTTCATGCGACACCCGCACCACAACCTGAAGCTGCGCGGCCGCCAGTCAGTCCATCGGTAGCACCGGCAAGCCCTGCACCCATCGCGCCGCCGCGTCCGCCAGTTCCGGCTCCCGTCGCCCCACCGATTGCGCCAGCAATACCGCCCGCACCAGTGGCAACAGCGCCGGCCACGGTTGCGCCCGCTGTTGCAAAACCCGAGGCGCCAAAACCGGCCGCACCCGCTCCGGTGGCGCCCGTGGCACCCGCAGCGCCGCGTCCACTACCGCAACAGCCGGTACTGATGCCGGGGTTGCCGTTGCCGATTCCGC
>JAFEEK010000486.1 GCA_018241165.1 Pseudomonadota bacterium | reverse complement strand
GCGCAAACGCGATCACGCGCCAGCCGGCTTGCGCAAAACACCGCACGGTGGCGGCGCCGAAGCCGGCGCTGGCGCCGGTGACGAGAATGGTCTTCATGGTCATGATTGTTCCGCAGCAAATAGGCAACGATATCGGAATATGCCCTCGGCAGGCGAATGTGACGACGATTACGGTTTGCTCACGCGAGCCGGAGTACATATGACCTTCCCTCGCACGCGGAGCCAATCATGAAAGCATTCGGGTGGGTCGCGGGATCGATTCTCATCGCCACGTCGGCACTGGCGCAGCTACCGTCGGATATCGAGCTGACCTCGGTCATCGACAGCAACGCCGGATTGAACAGCCCGGTGGTCGTGCGCGCCCCGCCCGATGGCAGCGGCCGCCTGTTCGTCGCGGAAAATGGCGGCACCATCAAGGTCTTCGATACGAAGGGAAACCCGCTGTCGCAGAATTTCCTGACCGTCTCCGTCACCTGTTGCGGCGAGCAGGGTTTGCTCGGACTCGCCTTCGATCCGGATTTCGCCACCAACGGCACGTTCTACATCACGTACACGGCGCCGGGCACCGACCCGAAACTCGGCGTGTTGCCGGATCAGGTGCTGCGCCGCTACGTCGCCACGAACCCGTCTGCCAACACCTTTGCCGGCTCCAGCCAGGTGGTGTTGCGCGTGCCGGACCTGTACACCAACCACAATGGCGGCGACATCCTGTTCGGCGTGGACAAATACCTGTACTGGGGCATGGGCGATGGCGGCAGTGGCGGCGACCCGAATGGATTCGCGCAGTGCCTGTGGAAAAAGGCGGCCGATGGCAATGCGGCGAGTTGCGGCAATACCAGTGGCAACGGTCCGTTCTACTACCTGCTGGGAAAGATGATGCGTCTGGACGTGCGGCACACGACCGCATCGGCCACGGCCAACATGTGCGGCGCGACGCTGGGGCAGCCGGCGCAGTATGCGATTCCGTCGACGAATCCGTACGTGGGTCAGAGCAACAAGTGCGCCGAAATATGGGACTACGGCTTGCGCAATCCCTGGCGCTGGAGCTTCGATTCGCAGACCCACGACCTGGTCATCGGCGATGTCGGCCAGAATTTGTACGAAGAGATCGATTTCGAACCGGCCGGATTCGCCGGCGGCGGCAACTACGGCTGGAACAAGTGCGAAGGCAGGCATTACTACTCGCCTTCCGGCAGCGGCACGACGTGTCCCGCAACCACGAGCACGATCGCGCCGGTCATCGAATACAGCCACGGCGGCGGCCGTTGCGCGGTAATCGGCGGGTACGTCTATCGCGGCCCGAGCCAGTCGCTGCGCGGCATTTATTTCTACAGCGACTATTGCACCGGCGATGTCTACTATGCCGCGCCGAAGCCGCTCGGAACGAGCTGGGACAGCGGCAACGGCACGATTACCCCGACCGGTCTCAACGCAGGCAGCACGGCCTCGTTCGGCGACGATGGCAACGGCAACGTCTATGTGGTCGATCTGAACGGCCGCGTGCTGATGCTGCAGACGGATACCATCTTCGCCGATGGTTTCGGTGGCTGAACGCGATCAATCGCCGGGCTTGCGCGAGATCGGAATTGCCTTGATGCCGTTTTCCGCGAGCGATTGTTTCGCCGCTTCGGTCGCACTGGCATCGGCATAGGGGCCGAGCATGATGCGGTTCCAGGTCTTGCCGTTGATCGTGACCGGTTGCACGCGCGCGACGATGCCGAGCAGGGCGAGCTTGGCCTTGGCTTCGTCTGCGGCGTGGGCGTCGTTGTACGAGCCGGCGAGCAGCATGTAACCGCTGCCGGATTCGACGGGCGCCGGCGGCGCAACACCTGCGGGCGCTCCGGCGGGTTGCGCCTGCGCCTGCGATGCGGCGAGCGCCTGCCGTGCCTGTTCGGCTTTTGCCTTTGCGGAAAGTTCGGCGTCGGGTATCACCACTTCCATTTCCGGCAACACGGAATAGAAATCGAAGCTCTTTTTCGGCGGCGCGGCGGCTTTGGCGGCATCGGCGACAGCCTGATCGCTGGCCTTGGGCGCGATCGCCTGCGCGTTCGGCTGCGGCAGGTTGGATCTGTGCAGCAGCGGCACCCAATCCTTGAACAGGATCAGCATCGAAACCACGATGCCGAGCGCGACGCCGATGCCCAGCCACGCCCATGCCGGCCAGCCGGGTTTGGCGTTGCCGCGATATGCTTGTTGCTTGCTTGCCATTACATGCTCTCCGGTGCCCAGACGCCGAGCAGGTCGAGCCCGTTGCGCAACACCTGCTGCGCGGCCACGATCAGGCCAATGCGCGCATCGCGCAGGTCGGCGTCGTCGACGATGAATTGATGGGCGTGATAGTACGCGTGCAGTGCGTTCGCCAGTTCGCGCAGGTATTGCGCGATCAGGTGCGGTTCCAGGCTCGACGCCGCGGCTTCGACGATTTCGGGATAGCGCGACAACTGCGTCATCAGTGCCGATTCGTGCTCGTTGTCCAATCGCGCCAGGTGCGCCAGGCCGTTGTCGCGGTTCCACGCGATTCCGCGTTCGTCGAGCTGGCGCAGCACGCTGGCGACGCGCGCATGGGCGTACTGGATGTAGTAGACCGGGTTGTCGTTGGACTGCGAACGCGCCAGGTCGATGTCGAACACGAGTTGCGAATCGGCTTTGCGCGCGATCAGGAAATAACGCGTCGCGTCGCGTCCGACCTCGTCGATCAGGTCGCGCAGGGTGACGTAGCTGCCGGCACGCTTGGACAGCTTCACTTCCTCGCCGCCGCGCATCACCGTGACCATCTGGTGCAGCACGTACTCCGGCCAGTCCTTCGGAATGCCGCAATCCAGCGCCTGCAAGCCGGCTTTCACGCGCGCCAGCGAGCCGTGGTGATCGGAGCCCAGTTCGGTGATCGCGCGCACGTAACCGCGCTGCCATTTGCTGCGGTGGTAGGCGACGTCCGGCACGAAGTAGGTGAACGTGCCGTCCGACTTGCGCATGACGCGATCCTTGTCGTCGCCGAAGTCCGTGGTCTTGAGCCACAGCGCGCCGCCTTCCTCGTAGGTGTGGCCGTGGCCGACGAGTTCGCGCACGGTTTCGTCCACCTTGCCGTCGGCGTACAACGAGGATTCGAGGAAATACACATCGAACGCTACGCCGAACGCGGCCAGATCCGCGTTCTGCTCGCGACGCAGCCAGGCGACGGCGAAACCACGAATCGCGTCGAGGTCGTTTGCATCCTTCGCACCCACGAACGCGTGGCCGTCGGCCTCGACGCTGGCGCCGGCCAGATACGCCTGCGCGACGTCGGCGATGTAGTCGCCGTTATACGCGTCCGTCGGCCAATCCGCGTCGCCGGGCTTCAGGCCCCTGGCGCGCGCCTGCACCGACAATGCGAGGTTGCCGATCTGCACGCCGGCGTCGTTGTAGTAGAACTCGCGCTTGACCACCCAGCCGTTCGCGTCGAGCACGCGCGCGATGCAATCGCCGATCGCCGCGGCGCGACCGTGGCCGACGTGCAAAGGGCCGGTCGGATTGGCCGAGACGAATTCCACGCCTGCGGTCCGGCCGGCGCCGGAAGCGTTGCGCCCGTATTTTGCGGCGTCGGCGTGGATGCGCCGGACTTCGCCATGGTACGCAGCCGCGGCAAGGAAAAAGTTGATGAAGCCGGGACCGGCTATTTCCACTTTTGCAATTTGTGGATTTTGCGGCAGCGCCGCCACGAGCGCCTGCGCGAGCGCACGCGGATTCGTGCGCGCATGCTTGGCCAGCAACAGCGCGGCATTGGTGGCGAAATCGCCATGTTCGGCGCTGCGCGTGCGTTCGACGACGAACGCCGCGGCAGCGTCGGCGGGCAAAACGGCTTGCTCCCGCAGGCGCGCAATGGCCTGCAGGACGAGTTGGTGCAGGGAGTCTTTCACGCAGGAGGTTTCCGACAAATCGCGCCCTATTGTAGTCGGCGCGGCGCGTGCGCCAAAGGCAGCATTGTGCGGACAGCATGAATCCGCATGACAGTGCGGTTTCCGGGCCTGTGGATAACTGTGTGAGTATCGAATCAGGCGAAGTCCGCCGGGTGCGCGCGCTGTTTCGGGATTGTCGAATCTGGCGCCAGACGTATTCGTCCAACATATTGATTTTACATACAAAAACCGTCACCAAAGTGGACTGGCACTTTTGGACAAATGGCAAAATGTGGCGAATGCAGCATTGTGTATAAATCCACGCGAAAAACCGCATGGCGACGCCAAAATCCGCCTGTGCAAACGCTCGAATCAGCGGGCTTTTTCAAGCAGGGCGCGGAACGCTGCCAACACCTCATTGCCGGTGTGCGGCGTGGGCACGGCGGCGCGCAAATCGTGGATCAACCCGCGCATCGGCTGCACGTTCGCCTGTTTGGCGGCAGCGAAGGCGGTGCGACCCTGGGGCGAGCTGAACCGGTGCAGGTCGAAGAAATAGTGCTCCTGTCCGCTGGTCAGGAAGCTCAGCATCGGTTGCGCCGATGCGCCATCCGCCGGGTCGCGGTGGCTGCGCATTTCGCGCTCCAGGCACAGGCGCTCGGCACTGACCATGAGCAGCGGAAAATCTTCGGCGACGTTTGCGGTATCCAGGTCTGCCGCGATCAGGGCGAGTTCCAGCGCATGCACGATGCGCGCGTCGTCGCGCCAGCCGGGCGCGTGCTTGTCCAGTTTGGCGTCGAGTTTCTGCGCCAGTGCGCCGCCGGATTCGACCACCAGTTCGGCGCTGTTGAATTCCAGCGCCGGCATGGGCGGGCGCGCGTCGAAGGTGCTGCCGGCGATCATCAGTTCGATACCGATGAACACTTCGGCGTTGGCGGCGTGGGTGAAGCCGCAGGCGTGCAGGATGCGAAAGGTTTCCTCGATGCTGGCGCGTTCGTTGCTGCCGATGCCGGCATGGTATTGCGGGGCCTCACGCTGGCGCAGATCGTGCGTCGCGGCGAACAGGGCGAGCAGGAACCAGTCGCGCAGGCTCAACGCATCGATGCCGATCGCGTCGATCAGGCGTTCCAGGCGCGGACCGAGGATTTCGAAGATGTGGCCTTCATTGTGGTAGGCATGGAAATCCTTGCCCCAGGTTCCATGCCGGAACGCAAGCCGGCAAAACGCCATCAGCACCGCGTCTTCGGCGTCGGCGATCGGCGGGTGGTCGGTACGCGCGACGATCAGCGCGGCGAAGCGCTCGCGCCGGTAGGCGAGCAGTTCAAGCAATTGCGGACTGCGTTCGCGCACGAGCGCGCGCGCCGTGGCCGCGTCCGGCACGCGGCGCTCGACATCGTCCGCCGGAAACTCCGTGGGATATCGGAAAATCAAGCGCGTTCATCCTCCCGCGCCGGAGTATAGCCCGAACTTCCTCAGAGCAAGCCGCGCGCGGCAAACGAGGTGGGCGCGCCGGCGCCGACGATGAAGTGGTCGACGACGCGAACCTGGATCAGTTCCAGCGCGCGCTTGAGTTCGGCGGTGATGGCGCGGTCCGCCTGGCTCGGTTCGGCGACGCCGGACGGATGGTTGTGCGCGAAAATCACCGCCGCGGCATTGTGCGCGAGGCAACGCCGCACCACTTCGCGCGGATGCACGCTGGCGCCATCGATGCTGCCGCGGAACAGTTCCTCGAAGCCGAGGATGCGGTGCCGGTTGTCCAGGAACAGGCAGGCGAAGACCTCGTAGGGATAAGCGCCGAGGCGCGAGCGCAGGTAATCCGCGCAGGCCGACGGGTGCGCCAGCGCATCGGGCCGCTGCAGCTCGCAGGCAAGGTAGCGCCGTCCCAGTTCGAGCGCGGCGAGCAGACGGCTGGATGTGGCCATGCCCAAACCGGGCTCGGCGGTGAGCGCTGTTGCATCGCGCTCCAGCAGCGCCTTCAGGTTGCCATGCCGCGCCAGCAACTCGCGGCCGATATCGACTGCGGTCTGCCCGCGCCGGCCCGTACCGATGAACAACGCCAGCAATTCGGCGTCGGATAGAGCCGATGCGCCGCGTTCGAGCAGCTTTTCGCGCGGTCGTTCGGATTCGGGCCAATCGCGGATCGTCGCCATATGACCATTCTTGCGGCGACACAGTGCTTGCGGCAGATGGAAATCCGCCGAATTCCGGTAAGCTATCCGCCCTTCACCGTGTCGGAATTTTCCCGCATGCCTCCGCGGCCGCTGGCCAATCTGCGCATCCTGCTCGGCGTGAGCGGCGGCATCGCCGCGTACAAGGCGGCCGAACTGACGCGGCGCCTGCGCGACGCGGGCGCGGACGTGAAAGTCGTGCTGACCGCGAACGCGGCGCGTTTTGTCGCGCCGCTGACGTTTCAGGCGCTGTCCGGCCATCCGGTGCGAAGCGGATTGTGGGATGAAGCAGCCGAAGCCGCGATGGGCCACATCGAACTGGCGCGCTGGGCCCAGCACATCCTCGTCGCCCCGGCCAGCGCAAACACGATCGCGCGACTTGCGCACGGGATCGCCGACGATCTGCTGACCACGCTGTGCCTGGCCAGCGCCGCGCCATTGGCGGTCGCGCCGGCGATGAACCTGCGCATGTGGGCGCATCCGGCCACGCAGGCAAACGTGCAAACGCTGCAAGCCCGTGGCGTGGCGATCCTGGGCCCGGGCGACGGGCCGATGGCCGAGCCCGAATCCGGCCCCGGCCGTCTGCTTGAACCGCATCAGATCGTCGCGGAACTGGCGACGCTGCATGGTCCGAAACCGTTGTCCGGTTTGCGCGTGCTGGTCAGCGCCGGCCCGACCTGCGAGGACATCGATCCGGTGCGCTTCATCGGCAACCGCAGTTCCGGGCGCATGGGCTTTGCACTGGCGCAGGCAGCGGTCGAACAGGGCGCGGCAGTGCATCTTGTCGCCGGCCCCGTGCATCTTTCCACGCCGGCGGGCGTGACACGCGAGGACGTGCGCAGCGCGCGCGAGATGCGCGCAGCGGTGATGCGGCAAATTCCACGATGCGACGTATTCATATCCGCAGCTGCGGTCGGCGACTATCGTCCGGCGGAAATTGCATCGCATAAATTGAAGAAGAGCGGCAAGGCACTGATTCTGGAACTTGCAGAAAATCCCGACATCGTCGCGGAAGTGGCGGCGTTGAAGAAAAAGCCCTTCGTTGCCGGATTTGCGGCAGAAACCGAGAGTGTGGAAAGCCATGCGCGCGCCAAGCTCGAACGCAAGCGCCTGGATCTGATCGCTGCCAACCGTGTTGGCGAAGGTGCGGGCTTCGATGCCGCCGACAACGAACTGACCCTGCTTTGGCCGGGCGGCAAGGAACAACTGCAACGCGCGGACAAACTCGCGCTGGCGCATCGCCTGCTCGAACGTATCGCGACTTTGCGCGCGAAACCCGCAAAGGCGCGCCGCAAATGATTGACGTGGAATTGAAGATCCTGGATCCCCGCGTCGGTGTGGAAATCCCGCTGCCCACGCCGGCCACGGCCGGGTCGGCGGGCATGGACTTGCGCGCGATCCTGGACGCGCCGCTGACGCTTGCGCCCGGCGCCAGCGCACTGATTCCCACCGGCATCGCCATCCACATCGGCGATCCTGACTATTGCGCGGTGATCCTGCCGCGCTCGGGCCTGGGTCACAAGCACGGCATCGTGCTGGGCAACCTCACCGGCCTGATCGATTCCGATTACCAGGGGCCGTTGATGATCTCATGCTGGAACCGCGCGCAGGCGCCCTATACCATTGCCCCGGGAGAGCGCATTGCGCAACTGGTGTTCGTGCCAGTCGCGCGCGCGCAGTTTCGATTGGTGGAAGAATTCGACGTCAGCGCGCGCGGTGCGGGCGGATTCGGACATACCGGCGCGCGCTGAACGACCCTGACGGATACGGCAGATTGGCGATGGCGAACAAGTCCGGCGACAAACCATCCGCACTGCAACGCGCGATTGAACAGGCGCGCGCACCCGGTGCGTTGGCGCGATTGCTCGATCCGCGCAACGTGTTGTTTCTCGGTGCCTGCCTCGCGTTCGTGGCGGGCGCCTTCTGCGCCTGGCAGTCATGGCTGATGTGGAGCCGCATCAGCGGCTCCCACCAGGTTGACAGCGTCAGCCGCGCCGAAGTCGTGGCGCTGAACCAATTTGTCGCGGACACGCGACTGCGCGTGATTCATGAAATCAACGGCGATGCCGTGGCCACGGCTTTGGCGACAAGCGGCGATGCCGGCGATGCGGCTGCCGTTGCCGCCTTGAAAAAGGGCATCCCCGATCTTGTCGCCGCGAACTTCTACCGCGCCGATCTGAGCGACGTACTCGGCACCGACTTCGCCAAATTCGGTTATGCCAAGGCCGCCATGCTGGTGCAGGCGCACCAGTCGCAGATGGGCGCGCCGCTGCAGTCCCGTCTGGTCGCCGCGAAGCAGCGCGTGCTTGCGTTTGCGTTGCCGGTCATTCACGACAAGCAAACTTTGGCTTATGCCTACATCGAGCTGCCGTTCGAACCATTGCTGAAGATTTTCCATGAGCAACCGGTGTCGAATGCCCGCATCGACCTGCGCCAGGGCGAAGGTCGCGGCGATATGATCATTGCCAGCATCGGCAATGCGTCCGTGCGCGATTCGCTGACCGATCCGGGCATTGGCGTCGGCGGCAGCCTGTTCCGCATCGGCGGCATGCTGGAAGAGTTCGACATCCTGCTTCCCGACAATTTGTGGTTGGCGATACCGCTGACCTTGATCCTGTTCGGATTGGGCATGTTCTTGCTGCAGGCGCGCAATATCGGGTTACGTGAAGCGCTTGACCGCTTCCTGCGACGGCACGCAACGGATCACGCCGCGCCGGAACAAACCCTGGCACAGGCCATCGCCAAGCCCGCGCCGGCGGTGAAGGCCAAGCCTGCGCCATCGGCAGCGCAGACCGACGTCGTGGTTGATCGCAGTATCTTCCGCGCTTACGACATCCGCGGCGTGCTCGGCAAGACGCTGACCGCCGGCGTGGCGCGCCAGATCGGCCGCGCCATCGGCAGTGAGGCGCAGCAGCGCGGAATGAAGGAAATCGTGGTCGGGCGCGACGGTCGCCTGTCAGGTCCGGAGCTTTCCGCCGCATTGATCGAAGGCCTGCGCGCGACCGGTTGCAATGTGATCGACATCGGTGCGGTACCAACGCCGGTGTTGTATTTCGCCACCTATCACCTCAACGCCGGTTCCGGCGTGATGGTCACCGGCAGCCACAATCCGCCGGATTACAACGGTTTCAAGATCGTGCTTGGCGGCGAGACCCTGGCCGAGCAGGCCATCGCCGACCTGTACGCACGCATCAGCGAAAACCGGCTCGCCAGCGGCAGCGGTGGCCTGCAGGCGATGGACGTGACCGCGGATTACATCGACCGCATCACCAGCGACGTGCTGATCGAACGCAAGCTCAAGGTCGTGGTCGATTGCGGCAATGGCATTCCGGGCGCGGTCGCGCCGGCGGTTCTCGAAGGCATCGGCTGCGAAGTACTGCCGTTGTATTGCGACGTCGACGGCAATTTCCCGAACCATCATCCGGATCCGTCCGATCCGCACAACCTGCAGGACCTGATCCTGTCGGTAAAGCAGATGCACGCCGACGTGGGCCTGGCTTTCGACGGCGACGGCGACCGCCTCGGCGTGGTCACCGCGAACGGCGAGATCATTTTCCCGGACCGCACGCTGATGCTGTTCGCGCGCGACGTGCTCACGCGCAATCCGGGCGCCACGATCATCTACGACGTCAAGTGCACGGGCAAGCTGCAACCGTGGATCTTGCAGGCCGGCGGCAGCCCGATCATGTGGAAGACCGGGCATTCGCTGATCAAGTCGAAGATGCGCGAAACCGAGGCCGAACTGGCCGGCGAAATGAGCGGGCATTTCTTTTTCCGCGAGCGCTGGTACGGCTTTGACGACGGCATCTACGCCGCGGCGCGGTTGATGGAAATCCTCGCCGCCGATGCGGAAGGCCGTGCGCCGCAGGAAATCTTCGACAGCCTGCCCAAGGGCGTGTCAACGCCGGAACTGAAAATCGAAATGGTCGAAGGCGAACACTACCGTTTCATCGAAAAGTTCAAGGAAAAATCGAGCTTCGAAGGCGCGCGCGTCACCACCATCGACGGGGTGCGCGCGGACTGGCCGGATGGCTGGGGATTGGTGCGTGCTTCCAACACCACACCGGTGCTGGTGCTGCGCTTCGACGCCGATACCGACGTGGCGCTGGCGCGCATCCAGGATACGTTCCGCAAGCAGTTGCTTGCCCTGGATGCGAACCTGAAATTGCCGTTCTGAGGCGAGCCTACGGCTGCGAACGCGACTTCGCCTTGATCTGGCGGTAATGCGCCAGTTCAGCGTCGAACTTCGACGCGCTGTCGTTTTTTTCCTGCTGCTTCGCGGCGATGTAGGCTTTTTGCTTCTCGATGTTCGCGCGCAGCGATTCGATCTGCTCGCTCAGCGCCTTGGGTATCGGTTTGCCGGTGCGCTCGAGATCGGCAGCATGGGAAAGGTTTGCGGTCAGGCTTTTTTCCTGGCTTTGCAGGCTGATCTGGGTAGCCTGGACGTACTGGTCGATCATGGCCAGTTGCGCCTGGTGCGCGTCGCTCAAATCCGATTCGTTCGGATAGGCCGCGAGCATCTGCGCGTCATCGCGTGCCTGGTCGGCCGCGACCTTGTCTGCCGCTTTCTGCTTGGCCCTGGCGTTATCGTCGGCCTTTTGCTCTTCGGCAGTCATCGGCGCGGCCACATGACGGATCTTCATGCCGCTGCCGCCGACCACGTCGTAACCCGCCTGGATGGCAGCGTCCGACAGCACGTCGTCGAAATGCACGACGCCCTGCGCATCCTTCCAGCGATAACGTTCAGGTTGTTTCTCGGCGGCAAGCGCGTTGATTGCCGCGAACGCGAGCAGGGAAAAGGCAATCAGCAAACCGATGCGGCGCATGGGAATATCCTCCGGGTTTTGGAGTATACGGCGCGGCGCGTCAACCGGCATTACACGCCATGGCTGGATCGGTAGGCGGCAAGCCGCGCGCGATGCTCGGCCAGTTCGGGACGCTCGCCTACCAGCGCGAGCAACTCCTCCAGCCGTGCGATCGCGATGACCGGAATGCCGAATTCGGCGGCGATTTCCTGTGCCGCCGATTGCACGCCTTGGCCGCGCTCCTGGCGATCCAGCGCGATCAGCACGCCGGCGGGGGTGGCGCCATTACTGCGGATCAACGCGATGGATTCGCGCGTGGCGGTACCGGCGCTGATCACGTCGTCGACGATCAGCACACGGCCGGCGAGCGGTGCGCCGATCAGCACGCCGCCTTCGCCGTGGTCCTTGGCTTCCTTGCGGTTGAACGCCAGCGGCACGTCGCGCGCATGCTCGCGCGCGAGCGCGACCGCCGTGGCGGTGGCCAGCGCGATGCCCTTGTAGGCCGGGCCGAACAGCATGTCGAAACCGACGCCGACCGTAATCGCGGTTTGCGCGTAGGCGCGGCCGAGTGCGTCCAGTGCTGCGCCGGAATCGAACAAGCCGGCGTTGAAGAAATACGGGCTGAGGCGCCCGGATTTGAGTGTGAACTGCCCGAAACGCAATGCATTTTTGGCCAAGGCCAGATCGAGGAATTCGCGTTGGTGGGCGAGCATGGCTGCGCGTTCGTGGCCAGGGATTTCCGGCTATTATCCCTGAGTCCAGCATCCGGAACCGCGCGCCCGTGAGAATCGTCAGTTTCAACGCCAACGGCATCCGTTCTGCGGCAACCAAGGGCTTTTTCGACTGGCTGAAAAAGCAGAATGCGGACGTCGTGTGCCTGCAGGAAACCAAGGCGCAGGAAGGCCAACTGACGGATCCGATGTTTCGTCCCGACGGCCATCACTGTTTCTATCGCGATGCGACGAAGAAAGGCTATTCGGGTGTGGCAATCTATTCACGGCGTGAACCCGACGAGATACTGACAAAGCTCGATTGGGCACCGTTCGACGACGAAGGCCGCTATATCGAGGCGCGTTACGGGAAGTTGAGCGTGGTGTCGTTCTACATTCCGTCCGGCACGTCGGGCGAAGAACGCCAGCAATTCAAATACAAGGTCATGGACTGGCTCGGCGGCATCTTCGCGGATTGGCGCAAGTCCAGGCGCGAGTATGTCTTGTGCGGCGACTGGAACATCGTGCGCAGCGAACTCGACATCCGCAACTGGAAATCCAACCAGAAGAATTCCGGTTGCCTGCCCGAGGAGCGCGCCTGGCTCAACGCGCTGATCGGCAAACACGGCTGGGTCGATTCGTATCGCGCGCTGAAACCCGATGGCGAGGACTACACCTGGTGGTCGGCACGCGGCGCGGCGCGCGCGAACAATGTCGGCTGGCGCATCGACTACCAGATCGTCACGCCGGGTCTGGGCGCGAAGCTGAAATCGTGCGCGATTGCGGCAACACCGAAGTTCTCCGACCACGCGCCGTATACGGTCGACTATGCCCTCTGAAGCCGTGGCCGCGGCGAACAAGCCGTCGCTGTGGCGCGCGTTCACGACGCCCGCGGCATGGACGATGCTGTTCTTCGGCTTCTCGTCCGGCTTGCCGTTCCTGCTCGTGGCCGGCACGCTGGCGTACTGGCTCAAGCAGCGCGGCATCGCCATCGCCGACATCACCATGATCGCCAGTGCCGGCATGGCCTACGCGCTCAAGTTCCTGTGGGCGCCGTTGCTCGATCATTGGCGCTTGCCGTTGTTTGATCGCCTCGGACGCCGGCGCGGCTGGCTTGCGTTTGCTCAACTGGGTGTCGTCGCGGGCCTGCTGGCGATGGCTGCGATTACGCCGGACAACCTTGCGCCCTTCGTCATCGCGGCGCTGGCCGTGGCGTTTTTTGGCGCCACCCAGGACATTGCCGTGGACGCCTACCGCATCGAGATCGCGCCGGTACGCGACCAGGGCGCGCTGGTGGCGACCTATGCGCTGGGATATCGGATCGGCCTGCTCGTGGCCGGCGCGCTGGCCCTGATCCTTGCCGACCATTGGCCGTGGCGAGCCGTCTACGTCGCCATGACGGCGACGATGTTCGTGCCGATCGTGGCGAACCTGCTTGCACGCGAACCGGATGCGATCGAAAAAACTCCACTACGCTGGCGCGAGGCGATGCGCGTGGGTGTCATCGAACCGTTTGCGGATTTCTTCCGGCGTTATGGATTGCCGCTGGCGCTGGCGACGCTCGCGTTCATCCTGCTGTTCAAGATTCCCGAACAGGCGACGATCGGCGGCATCATGAGTCCGTTCTACCGCGACATGGGCTTCACGCT
>JAFEEK010000485.1 GCA_018241165.1 Pseudomonadota bacterium | reverse complement strand
CGCCGATCGCACCGAGGCCGACCACGCCGAGGGTCTTGCCGGAAAGTTCGGAACCGACGAAACGTTTCTTTTCGGCTTCCACTTTCTGGTGCAGGTCGCCGCTGCCGTCCAGCGCCCCGACAAAGGCAAGCGCCGCATCGAGGTTGCGCGCGGCGATCAACATGCCGGCGACGACCAGCTCCTTGACCGCGTTCGCGTTCGCGCCCGGCGCATTGAACACCGGCACGCCGCGCTTGCTGAATTCGGCGACGGGGATATTGTTCGTGCCCGCTCCGGCGCGCGCCACTGCCTTGATCGACGCCGCCAGCGGCTTGCCGTGCATGTCCGCCGAACGCAGCAGGATCGCATCCGGATCGGCGACATCGTTCGCCACCGAGTACAAGTTCGCGGGCAGGCGATCGAGGCCGTTGCGCGAGATGTTGTTGAGGGTCTGGATTGCGAACATCAGCCGTTCCTCGCCGAAAAATCCCGCATGAAACCGACCAGCGCTTGCACGCCTTCCAGCGGCATCGCGTTGTAGAGCGACGCGCGCATGCCGCCGACGGCGCGATGGCCCTTGAGCGCCATCAGACCCGCTGCTTCGGCTTCTTTCAGGAACGCCGCGTCGAGTTCTTCGCGCGGCAGCGTGAACGGCACATTCATCCACGAACGCGCGGATTTTTCCACCGGATTCTTGTAGAAATTCGAACTATCGATATAGCCATAAAGAAGGCTGGCTTTGGCGCGGTTGCGTTCGCCCATCGCGGCAACGCCACCGTTTTCCAGCAACCATTCGAACACCAGACCGGCGAGATACCAGCCGAACGTATTCGGCGTATTGAGCATGGATTCGTTCGCGGCGTGTTCGGCGTAGTTGAAGATCTTCGGGATGTCTTTCGGACAACGCGCGAGCAGATCTTCGCGCACGATCATCACCACGAGGCCCGATGCGCCGATGTTCTTCTGCGCGCCGGCGTAGATGATGCCGAACTTCGATACGTCGACCGGCTGCGACAGGATGTTCGAGGACATGTCCGCGACCAGGGGCAGGTCGCCGACGTCGGGAACGTCATGGAACTCGACGCCGTGGATGGTTTCGTTCGGCGTGTAGTGGACGTAGGCGGCATCGGCATCGAGTTGCCACGACGCGCGCGGCGGGATCGCGCTGAATTTGCTTTCCGCGCCGCTCGCGGCGATGCGCACCTGCGCCAGCGGTTTCGCCTCCTTCGCCGCCTTCTCGCCCCAATGTCCAGTGACGACGTAATCGACGTTCTGGTCGCGGCGCGCGAAATTCATCGGAATCTGCGCAAAATGTTGCGTCGCACCGCCCTGCAGGAACAGCACTTTGTAGTTGGCCGGGATGGCCATCAGGGTACGCAAATCGCGTTCGGATTTTTGCGCCATGGCAATGAAATCCTTGCCGCGATGGCTGATTTCCATGACGCTGGCGCGGGCCTTTCCCCATTCCAGCATCTCGGATTGGGCGCGGCGTAGAACGGATTCCGGCAACGCCGCGGGACCGGCGCTGAAGTTGTAGGTGCGGCTCATGCGTGACTCCAGAGGGAGTCTCATTATGCCGCAGTGCAACAGTTACGCAACCGCCGACGGCGGAGAATCGTTCTGCCGCGCAAACCCGCGCTCGAGCAGTGCTTCGAACTCACCCGGCGGCAGTGCCGGCGCATACAGGAAACCCTGCGCCACGGTGCAGCCCAGGTCGCGCAGCAAATCGGCCTGTTCGGCGGTTTCCACGCCTTCGGCGATCAGGTCAAGGCGCATGTCTTCGGCGAACGCGGCGATCGTGCGCACGATCGCGCGGTGGCGGAAATTCGTCACCATGTCGCGGACGAAGCTGCGGTCGATTTTCAGGGCATCGAACGGCGAATCGGCAAACGAATCCAGCGACGAGTAGCCGGTTCCGAAATCGTCGACCACGAGCGACACGCCCAGTTGCTTGAGGCCATGCAACGTTTGCGCCGCTTCCTCGCGACCGCGTCGGAACACGGTTTCGGTGATCTCCAGCGCCAGCGTGGAAGGATCCGCGCCGGTACGCCGCAACACGCTGCGCAAATGTTCGATCAGGTTCGGATCGGCAAACTGGCGGTCATCGACGTTGACGCTGGCGCGCAGGCGCGCATGCGCCGGCATGCGCCGCTGCCAGCGCAGAAGGTTCTGGCAGACTTGCTCCAGCACCCACCAGTCCATTGCAACCAGGGTTCCGGTTTCACCGGCGACTTCGAGAAACTCGTTCGGCAACAGCAAGCCGCGCTGCGGATGTTCCCAGCGCACCAGCGCCTCGAAACCCTGTACGCGGCCGTTGCGCAGATCCACGATGGGCTGGTGGAAGATGCGGAATTCGCCGCGTTCGACGGCAAAACGCAGGTCCGTTTCCAGCTTCAGGCGCTCGCGCGCGGCCGCGTGCATGGCGTCGTCGAAAATGACATAGGCCGACTTGCCGCCGGCCTTGGCGCGATACATGGCGGTATCGGCATCGCGCAACAACTGGTCCGGCGACTGGTAATCGGCGTGACCGAGCACGACACCGACGCTGGCTCCGGAAAACACGCGGTGGCCACGAACCTCGAACGACCCGGCCAGCAGTGCGAGCACGCGCTGGGCCAGTTGTTCGGCGCGCCCGCGCGGACATGCGCCGTGCGGCAACAGGGTGAACTCGTCGCCGCCGTAACGCGCGACGAGGCATTGGCTACCCAGATTCGCGCTCAAGGTTTCGGCGATCTGCATCAGCAGATCGTCGCCCGAAGCATGGCCGAGGCTGTCGTTGACCAGTTTGAATCCGTCCAGGTCGAGGAACAGCACCGCGTAGTGGTAATCGCCACTCGCGTGCGCGTGCGCGATCGCCTGTTCGAGCTGGCGCTCGAAGAACACGCGATTGGACAAGCCGGTCAACTGGTCGTGCGATGCGTTGTGTTCCAGTTCGTGCTGCACGCGCAATTGCGCGGTAACGTCGCGGATCGTGCCGCTGGTGTAACGCTTGCCGTTCATCTCCACCTGGCCGGCGCTGACCACGACCTGTATGCGCGCTCCGTCCTTGCGCATCAACACGATGCAGTAGTCGCCATTGCTCGGCTCGCCCACGCTGCGGCGACGGTAGCGGTCTTCCTGGTGTTCAATCGACTCGGGCGGAACGAGCAGGCGGAAATTGGCGCCGACCAGTTCCTCTTCGCGATACCCGAACAAGGCGGCAAACGCGCCGTTGACGTAGGTGTAGCGGTCTTCGAGCATCATGTACACGCCAACCTGGCTGTGTTCGACCAGGGTGCGATAACGCGCCTCGGAATCCTTGAGCGCAATTTCGGCGCGACGGCGCGCGCTGATATCCTGCGCGGAACCCTCGGTCCACACGATCCTGCCCTCGTTGTCGCGGATTGCCTGTGCACGGACTTCCGTGGGGATGATGCTGCCATCCTTGCGCCGCGCATCGAATTCGAACGTCACCGGATCGCGGCTGGCGGCGAGCTGCGCAAGCACGTACTTGCGACTGTCGGGATTGGCATACACGTCGCCTATGCTGCGCCCGCAGGCGAGAAGTTCCGCAGCATCGGCGTAGCCCAGAATATGCGCGAAGGCATCGTTGCAGGCAACGATGCGCCCATCCATGTGCGATCGAAACATGCCCGACACCGCGCTCTGGAACAGCTCGCGGTAAGTACGTTCGGCCCACTCCAGCGCCTCCCGCTGGCGATGCTCTTCGGTGACATCGCGCGCCGTGCCGGTACTGGCGACCTCGCCCTCGTAGTCGACCGCCCCGGCGTGCACGTGCAGCAGCCTGCGCGTGCCGTCCTTGCGCTGCATGACCGTATCGTAGGTTTGCACCGCGTACGAGCCGCTGGCGCGTTCGTTGCGGCGAACCATCTGTTCGGGCAGCGCTTCCGGAGCGATCAATTTCAGATAGCTGGTGCCGATCAATTCCCCGGCTCGGTAACCCAGGGTTTGCGCCATCGCCTCGTTGATGAAACCGATGGTGCCATCGTGGCGGATCAGGAAGACACCGTCGTGGCTGCTGTCGACCAGGGTGCGGTACATCGATTCGGACTGGCGCAGGCGGTCTTCGGCGCGGACCTGCTCCGAAATATCGGTAATCGATCCTTCGTAGAACAGGATGCGGCCGTCCGCGTCGGTCACGCGGCGAGCGCTTTCCACGATCCATGCCAAGGTTCCGTCGCGCCGACGGATTCGCGCTCGCTGGTTTTCGAATTGGCCACGCGCATCCAGCAAGGCATACAGTTCCTGCGTGCGCTCGACATCCGCGTAGAACTGGCGGACCGGCAGCGTGCTCGTTTCGGCCAGCATTTGCGCCGCCGACTCGTAACCGAACAGGCGCGCCATCGCCGGGTTGACATCGATCCAGCCGCCATCCGGAAGGCTGCGATACAAGCCTTCGGCTGCCGCCAGAAACAAGGCGTGGTAGCTGCCAGGATCGAGTGTGGATGGCAGTTCGCCCGCATCCGCATCGCGCACGAGCTGAAACACCGCGAATGCAAAACGGGCGCCGTCCTGCTCGAACAATTCGCAGAACAGCAACGCGGCACGCTGCGTGCCGGAGCGCGTGCGAAACGTCACGCGCTCGCCGCAAACCCTGTGCTCGCTGCGCAGTTGCGCCCAGATCGTGGCGCGTATCCCTGGATTCGGCCAGAAGCCGAGCTCGATGGAGCGCTTGCCGACGATGTCTTCGCGGCGATATCCCAGCTCGTCCAGCAGCGCGGGATTGATGTCCACAACCCGCCCGTCGCTGGCATCCAGAATGGCTACCAGGCTGGATGAAAAGCGGAACCCGCCAGCGAGATTCATTTCCCCCGTCCGGAAAAAACCGATGAATTTCCTCGCGTTCGAGTATAGCGCCGCAAGCGTGCGCCGGTTCAAGCGTCTGGCGACGCATTTGGAAGCTTTCCACGCAATCGCCGGTCTTGTCGGCATAATCGGGAATACTTATGCGCCGTGATCTGCCCGCAGGTGTGTCGCAATCCTCCATCACGCCGGAACCGGTATACCGACGGCGGCGCGAGGTATTGCGATTGCTTGGGCTCGGCGCAGCCGCGCTCGCCACCGGCTGCGGCTCTGAAGCCGCATCGCCACAGGCAACCGCTCCGCAAGCGAAATTGCCCGACAAATCCCTGGCCGTCGCCAGGCATGTCGACGACGCGAATGGCGAGGCGCAAACCACCTACACCGACGCCACGCATTACAACAATTTTTACGAATTCGGGGCCAACAAGTCCGATCCCGCCGCCCGTTCCGGGCGCTTTGCGGCGCATCCGTGGAGCGTCGAAATCGCGGGTCTGGCCGAGAAGACCGGCCGCTTCACGCTCGAAGACATCCTCAAGAACCATGCGCTGGAAGAACGCGTCTACCGCATGCGCTGCGTCGAGGCCTGGTCGATGGTGATCCCGTGGGTCGGTTTTCCGCTCGCCGGCCTGCTCGATCGATTCAAGCCGCTGGCTTCCGCAAAATACGTCGCGTTCACGACCGTCGAACGCCCCGCACAGATGCCGGGCATGGCCGACCGCATCCTCGACTGGCCGTATCGCGAAGGCCTGCGCATGGACGAGGCGATGCATCCGCTCACGCTGCTGGCCGTCGGCATGTACGGTCGCGAGTTGCCGAACCAGAACGGCGCGCCGCTGCGCCTGATCGTGCCGTGGAAGTACGGCTTCAAGGGCATCAAGTCGATCGTGAAAATCGAATTCGTCGAATCCATGCCGCGCACGACATGGAACGTCATGGCGCCGGACGAATACGGGTTCTATGCGAACGTGAATCCCGCCGTGGACCATCCGCGCTGGAGCCAGAAGACCGAGCGCCGCATCGCCGGCACGGGATTCAACCTGTTCGGCAACCGCATCGAAACTTTGCCGTTCAACGGCTATGCCGAACAGGTCGCGCACCTGTACGCCGGCATGGACTTGCACAAATATTTCTGACCATGGTGTTTCGCGACCGCATCGCCGCGACCAAGCCGCTGGTCTTCGTACTGTGCCTGCTGCCGTTCGCGCATCTGGTCTGGGATGCGATGCACGGCACGCTCGGAACCGACCCGGTTGCGCAACTGGAGCATCGCAGCGGCGACTGGGCGTTGCGCCTGCTGCTCGCCACGCTCGCAATCACGCCATTGCGACGGTTCACCGGCTGGCACAGGGCGGTCCGCTTCCGACGCATGCTCGGCCTGTTCGCATTCTTCTACGTCAGCGTGCATCTGCTCATTTATCTTTTCGTCGACCTTGGCGGCTACTGGGCAGACATCTTCGAGCAGATTGCGAAAAAGCCTTACATCACGGTCGGATTCGCGGCATGGCTGCTGCTGATCCCGTTGGCGTTGACCTCGACGCAAGGCGCGATGCGCCGCCTCGGCCGCCACTGGCAGCGGTTGCACCGGCTGGCCTATCTCATCGCCCTGCTTGGTGTGTTGCACTACTACTGGCTGGTGAAAGCCGACCACCGCGAGCCGATCCTGTACCTGTGCGCCTGGATCGCCTTGATGCTGGCGCGGTTGCGCGCGCGACCACGCGCGGATGCACCGCGGAGCAATGCTGCGCGACTCAGAACCTGAGGTACAGCAGAACCGCGATGCCGGCGGCGATCAGCGCCGCGGCGCCGATCAACCACCAGATATCGTTGCGATTGGCGGCATCGGCCGGGGTGGCGGGCGCCACGGCGGGCTTTTCGATTGCGCGCATGGTCTGGGTGATGTTGACGGCCTGCCCGGCCGGTGCATCCGGCGCCAGGTCCCGGCGCGTCGGCAGGCTCGGCGCTTCGAGCACGAAACGATTGCGCTCGAACGCAATCTGGTCGTCGGTGTGCAGCACCGCATCGCGGACCAGCACGCCGTTGACCTGCGTGCCTTTGCCCGAATCGATCGCGCGCAAATAAATTCCGTCCCCGGAGTTTTCGACAACAGCGTGATGCGCCGGCATTTCCGGCTCGTCCAGGACCAGTCCGCAATCGCTGCCGCGTCCGATCGTCAGGCGCCCGCGCACCGGCACGATCTTGCCGAAATAGGCACCGGAAACGCCGCGCAGAACCACCCGTGCCGGCAGTTGGCGTACGCGTGCCGCATCTGCCGGCGCGGCCGGCGGCGGGGTTGCGTGTCCGGCCGGGACATCGGCGCTGATGCTGTCGTCGCGATCGGGCTTGAGCACGAACTTGAGCGTATCCAGGCTGACGACGTCGCCCAGGCGCAATATCGCTTTCTCGACGACCGGCCGCGCGTTGACATGAATGCGCGCTTGCGCAGTGCAGGCGCCGATCACGATGCTGCGCTCCGAAACCGTCAAACGTGCGTGATGGGCGGCAATCCCGGCCGTCGCGAGCACGACCACATTGTCCGCGGCAGAACCGATGGTGGTATCGCCGGCGGCGACCAGCACATCGGCATGTTCGTTGTTCGGGAATGACAAACGCATGGCGAGGCTTAGCGACCGGCGGCCCGGCGACTGTAGCACAGCAGCCCACGTTTGCCGTTGGCGGCCGCAGCCCGATCGAATGCAGATGTCCCCACGCCCTTTCCCCTGCCAGCGGGATTTGCGGCATCATAGCAAAAGCGCGGCATCCGCCCGCATTCAGGTGTGCGCACCGCATGTCGACCATCGATATCCGCCGCAAGCACGGCAAATCCCTCAAGGCGGCCAAGGCGGCTGTCGACAAGACCGCTGGCGCGATCGGCAAGAAATTCGGGATCACCAGCGAATGGGACGACGATACCCTGCACTTTTCACGCAGCGGCGTGAACGGACGCATCCACGTCGGCAAGGCGGAGTTGCGCGTGCATGCGGAACTGGGCTTTTTGCTGGGCATGATGAAACCCGCGATCGAAGAAGAAATCCACCGCCAGCTGGACAAGAACTTCGGTTGATCGCGGTTCAGTCTTGTACCGGTTCAGTCCTATAATCGACCGTTCCCACAAGCTGCGGAGTTCGCCATGTCCTCATCCGTCGTCATCGCCGGCGCCAAGCGCACCGCGATCGGTTCCATGCTCGGCCAGTTCACCGGCGTGCCCACCACCGTGCTCGGCGCGACCGCGATCAAGGCCGCGCTCGATCAATCCGGCATCGCGCCAGCGGAAGTTTCCGAAGTCATCATGGGCTGCGTGCTTCCGGCCAATCTCGGCCAGGCGCCCGCGCGCCAGGCGGCGATCGCTGCCGGACTTCCAAAATCCAGCGGCTGTACCACGATCAACAAGGTCTGCGGCTCGGGCATGAAGGCGATCATGCTTGGTCACGACCTGATCAAGGCCGGCTCGGCGACCGTCGTCGTCGCCGGCGGCATGGAATCGATGACCAACGCGCCGCACATGGTCGCCGCGCGCACGGGTCTGCGTTACGGTGACGCAAAACTGGTCGATCACATGGCCTGGGATGGACTGACCAATCCCTACGACGGCCAGTCGATGGGCGTGTTCGCGGAAAAATGCGCGGAAAAATACGCCTTCACGCGCGAGGCACAGGACGCTTTCGCCACCGAATCGGTCAAGCGTGCGCAGGCCGCGATCGCGTCCGGCGCCTTTGCCGCAGAAATCGTGCCGGTGAAGGTCGCCGGCAAGAAGGGCGATGTGGAATACGCCACGGACGAGCAACCCGGCAAGTCCGACGTCGCGAAAATTCCGACCCTGAAGCCGGCCTTCAAGAAGGATGGCACCGTTACTGCCGCCAGTTCATCGAGTATTTCCGACGGCGCCGCCGCGACCGTACTGCTGGATGAAGACACCGCGAAGAGACTCGGCATCAAGCCGCTCGCGCGCATCGTCGCCCACGCCACCCAGTCGCAGGAACCGGAATGGTTTACCACCGCACCGGTCGGCGCGATCCAGCAGGTACTGAAGAAGGCCGGCTGGAAAGTTGCCGATGTCGACCTGTTCGAGGTCAACGAAGCGTTTGCGGTCGTCGCGATGGCGCCGATCAAAGAACTGGGCATCGACCACGCCAGGCTCAACGTCAACGGCGGCGCCTGCGCGCTTGGCCATCCGATCGGCTGCTCCGGCGCGCGCCTGGTCGTCACGCTCGCGTACGCTCTCAAGGCGCGCGGCGGCAAGAAAGGAGTCGCTTCGCTGTGCATCGGCGGCGGCGAAGCTACCGCGTTGGCCATCGAATTGGTGTAAGCTGATAAAGCCCGAAAACCGACACCCTCGGTGGGCGGACGCTGTCTCCGTTCATTCCAGACCAATCGAAAATTCTCAAGGGAGATTCTCATGCAAATCAAACACGCATTCATCGCCGCCTCGCTGACCCTGGCGCTCGCCGCCTGCGGCGACAACGGCCAGCAGGCCGCTGCCGACGCCGCCGCCAAGGCGAAAGAAGCCGCCGCCGCCACCGCGCAGAAGGCGCAGGAAACCGCCGCCGCCGCACAGCAGGCTGCAAGTCAGGCCACGCAGGCCGCCGAGCAGGCCAAGTCCGGTGACATGAGCGGCGCCGCCGCTTCCGCGCAGGGCGCCGCCGCTTCCGGTCAAGCCGCCGCCACCGGCGCGCAGGAGACCGCCGCGACCGCCGCGCAAGGCGCCGCCGACGTCAAGGCCGCCGCCCAAGGTACGGCGCCTGCCGCCGAAGAGCCGAAAAAGGAAGATCAGGGTCACTGATCGCTCTTCGAAAAGCTGCAAACGGATCGGCCGCGCAAGCGGCCGATTTCGTTTCCGGGATCGGAAATCACCGCCCGCATCCGATATGCTTCGGAGATTCCGCCTGGATTCACGCCATGCCCACTATCGAATCGCAGCTCGATACCCGTTCGCCCGAATTTGCCGCCAACGCATCCAGTCTGCGTACCACCGTCGACGATCTGAAACGGCAATTGGCGCGCACTGCGCTGGGTGGCGGCGACAAGGCCCGCGAAAAGCACACGGCACGCGGCAAGCTGCTGCCGCGCGAGCGTATCCGTGGCCTGCTCGATCCCGGTTCGCCGTTCCTTGAGCTCTCGGCGCTTGCCGCGCACGGCATGTACGAGGATGCGGCTCCGGCTGCGGGAATCATCACCGGCATCGGTCGCGTGCATGGCGCGGAAGTCGTGGTCGTTGCCAATGACGCCACGGTGAAAGGCGGCACCTATTTCCCGATGACGGTGAAGAAGCATCTGCGCGCGCAGGAAGTCGCGCTGGAAAACCGCCTGCCTTGCGTGTATCTGGTCGACTCCGGCGGCGCCTTCCTGCCGCTGCAGGACGAAGTGTTCCCGGACAAGGAACACTTCGGCCGGATCTTCTACAACCAGGCACGCTTGAGCGCGCAGAACATTCCGCAGATCGCGGTGGTGATGGGGTCATGCACCGCTGGCGGCGCCTACGTGCCGGCGATGTGCGACGAGGCGATCATCGTCAAGGAACAGGGCACAATCTTCCTCGGCGGCCCGCCGTTAGTGAAGGCCGCGACCGGCGAAATCGTCGATGCGGAAACGCTCGGCGGCGCGGACGTGCATACGTCCATCTCCGGCGTCGCCGACCACTTCGCGCAGAACGACGCGCACGCGCTGGCCATCGCGCGCGACATCGTCGCGAGTTTGAACCGCAAGAAGTCGATACCGCTGGCGT
>JAFEEK010000484.1 GCA_018241165.1 Pseudomonadota bacterium | reverse complement strand
AGAACAACTGGCGCGGCAACGACAAGCGCTTCAGCTTCGACATCGAGCCTTCCGAGAACGGCAAGACCTCGAAGGTGACGATGGCCTACGACGTCGACTTCGGGTGGAACCTGCTCGCGCGCGTTTCCGGCCTGTACCTGCAGGGCGACCCGGCCACGCAGATGTCGTTCCAGCTCTCGCGTTTGCAGAACATGCTGGCGACATTCCCGACCGTCGACTACAAGGATCAGGACATCCAGATCAAGGATGTCGCCCCCGTGCCGGTGCTGTTCGTGTCGACCACGGCCAAGCGCACGCTCGACGACGTCGCCGACGCGACGAACAAGGCCATGGACCAGATCAACGCCGTGATCAAGAAGGAAAAGCTCACGGCCACCGGACCGCGCCGCACCATCACCACGAACTGGGGCGACGAGAACTACGACTTCGACGTCGCCGTGCCGGTCGACCGTGCCGATGCGCAGGTCGCCGATCCGGTCAAGGCCGGTACCGGCTACGGCGGCAAGGCGCTGGAGACCTCGTTCACCGGTTCGGCAGCGCAACTGCCGCTGATGCGCCTGGTGCTCAAGGCCTATGCCTACACGCACGGCTACCTGTTCGACGAGTCCTCGGAAGGCAATGGCCGCTTCTTCGACGAGAAGACCACCGCCGATCCGAATGCCGGCGACGACCAGCAGACCTACAACGTGTACCTGCCGATCCAGACGCAGTAAGCAGCCGGTTGTGATGCGCAAACGGGCGGCGTGAGCCGCCCGTTTTGTTTCGCCAAACCGTTCGTGCTGAGCGTAGCGCAGCGAAGTCGAAGCACAGCCCTTCGACTTCGGCGCTTTGCGCCTACGCTCAGGGTGAACGCACAAGATGGCGGGAACTTTTTCGTAACGGCGTTGTATTTGTGGCGGCGCACGCGTTTTTGCGCGGGCGCCGAATGGACGAACGCAGACAACAAGCGGTGACATCACGATGATCGAAACCCGGCAATTGACCAAGCGCTACGGCGAGCTGACCGCCGTCGATGGCATCAGTTTCAAACTCGAACCAGGCCGCGTGCTCGGCTTCCTCGGCCCGAACGGCGCCGGCAAATCCACCACCATGAAGATGATCGCCGGGTTCCTCGCGCCGACATCCGGTAGCGCCAGCGTGTGCGGGCACGATGTCGTGGACGACGCGATCGCCGCCAAGCGCATGCTGGGTTATCTTCCGGAAGGCGCGCCGAGTTACGGCGAGATGACGCCGCACCGCTTCCTCGAGTTCGTTGCCGACGTGCGCGGGCTGTCCGGGGCGAAACGAACGCAGCGCATCGACGACGTGATCGAGCGCCTGCACCTGAACGGCGTGCTGGAACAGCCGATCGAGACATTGTCGAAGGGCTTCAAACGCCGCGTCGGCCTCGCCCAGGCGATCGTGCACGATCCGCAGGTGCTGATCCTGGACGAACCCACCGATGGCCTCGACCCGAACCAGAAGCACGAGGTGCGCGCGCTGATCAACGCGATGGCAAAGGACAAGACCATCATCGTGTCCACCCACATTCTCGAAGAAGTGCACGCGGTGTGCAGCCGCGCGATCATCATCGCCCGCGGTCGCGTGCTTGCCGACGCCACGCCGGCGGAACTGGAAACGCGTTCGCGCTACCACCAGGCAGTGTCGCTGACGGCGGCCAACGTGCCGGCTGCGAAGGAAGCGCTGTCGAAAGTGGCGGATGTCGCCGCCGTGGAAATCGATCCGCAGGATCATCGCATTACCGCGTTCCCGAAGCCGGGCCGCCAGATTTTTGTTGCCGTCAATCAGGCCCTGCAGGCGCAAGGCGTCGCGGTCAGCGAACTGCAGCTCGAAAGCGGGCGCCTCGACGAGGTGTTCCGCACGATCACGCAGGGCAGCGGGCAGGAGGCACGCGCATGAGCAACATCGTCACGGTCTTCAAACGGGAATTGTCGAGCTACTTCGCCACGCCGGTCGCCTATGTGTTCATCGTGATCTTCCTGCTGCTCGCCGGCACGTTCACGTTTTACCTCGGCAATTTCTACGAGCGCGGCCAGGCCGACCTGCTGCCGTTTTTCAATTTCCATCCGTGGTTGTACCTGTTCCTGGTTCCCGCCGTCGGCATGCGTTTGTGGTCGGAAGAACGCAAAAGCGGAACGATCGAACTGCTGCTGACCATGCCGATCACGATGTGGCAGGCCGTGGTCGGCAAGTTCCTCGCGGCATGGGCGTTCATCGGCATCGCGCTGGTGTTCACGTTTCCGATCTGGATCACGGTCGACTATCTCGGTTCGCCCGACAACGGCGTGATCCTGGCCAGCTACATCGGCAGTTTCCTGATGGCCGGAGCCTTTCTCGCCATCGCCTCGTGCATCTCTGCGTGCACGCGCAACCAAGTGATCGCGTTCATCCTCACCGTGGTCGTGTGCTTTGCGTTCCTGCTCGCCGGCTTTCCGCTGGTGCTGGATTTCTTCTCGGCGTGGGCGCCGCAGGGCGTGGTCGACGCGATTTCCGGGTTGAGCTTCCTCGATCATTTTGCCTCGATCAGCAAGGGCGTCGTGCAACTGCGCGACCTGATCTATTTCGGCCTCACGATTGCGTTCTGGCTGTATGCCAGTGCGGTGGTGATAGACCTTAAAAAAGCCGACTAATTTGAGAAGTGCGGTCAGGATGACCGCTTTTTGATTCTCGCGATCAGGGACGATCGCATAAACAAACGGGTGAACGAAGTAATGGCATCCAATAAAAAGCTCATGACCGGCGGTGCGCTCGCGGTGCTTGCCGTCTTGTTCGTCGCCGTCATCCTGATCAGCAACACGCTGTTCCGCGGCGTGCAGGTCGACCTGACCCAGAACCATTTGTATACCTTGTCGCAAGGCACGAAAAACATCCTCGCCGACATCGACGAACCGATACACCTGTACCTGTTCTGGTCGGACAAGGAAACCCACGGCGTGCCGCAGTTGCGCGTTTACGCCCAGCGCGTGCGCGAAATGCTCCAGGAAATGGCCGGTCGCGCCAAGGGCAAGATCAAGCTCGAAGTGATCGACCCGCAGCCGTTTTCCGAAGACGAAGACCGCGCTACCGGTTATGGCCTGCAGGCGGTTCCCGCCGGCAATAATGGCGAGAAGATTTTCCTGGGGCTGGCCGGCACCAATTCCACGAACGGCAAATCGGTAATCCCGTTCCTGCAGCCGAACAAGGAAGCGTTTCTCGAATACGACGTCGCCAAGCTCATCCACGAGCTGACCGTGCCGCACAAGCCCGTGGTCGGCCTGGTTTCCGGCTTGCAGATCGGCCAGAGTTTCGATCAGGCCACGCGCAGCCTGAAGGATCCGTGGGCGATCGACCAGCAGCTCAGCCAGCAGTTCGATGTGCGCCAGTTGAACGCGGCCTCGATCAAATCGATCGACAAGGATATCGACGTGCTGGTGCTGATCCAGCCGAAGAAATTGCCGGAAGACGCGCAATACGCGATCGACCAGTTCGTGATGCGTGGCGGGCACCTGCTTGCGTTTGTCGATCCGGACGCCGAAACCGACACGTCCGGCGCCGATCCGAACAATCCGCAAGCGGCCATGTTCGCCGACAAATCGTCCGACCTGCCGACGCTGTTCAAGGCCTGGGGCGTGGATTACGACCCGCACAAGGTGATCCTCGATCGCGCGCAGGGTTTGCAGATCAGCACCCAGCCCGGCGCGCCGCCGGTGCCGGACCCGGCGATCATCGGCTTCGGCAAGCGCAGCCTGAACGCCAGCGACGTGGTCACCGCCAACCTGGACACCATCAATGTGTCCAGCGCCGGTTATTTTTCCCTGGCCAAGGATTCGAAATACACGTTGACGCCGCTGATCCAGAGCAGCGACGACGCGATGCCGGTGGACGCGACGCGGGTGAAATTCCTGCCCGATCCGAGCGTGCTGCTCAACGGCTACGCGCCAACGCACGAACACTACGTCATCGCCGGACGTCTGGAAGGCCAATTCACCAGCGCGTTCCCGGATCGCAAGGACGCCGGCCACATCGCGCAGGCCAAGGACAAGGGCGAGATCATCCTCGTCGCCGATACCGACATGCTGGCCGATCGCCTGTGGGTGCAGGTGCAGCCGTTCTTCGGCCAGAAAATCATGAACGCGTTCGCCAACAACGGCGACTTCTTCATCAACGCGGTGGACAATCTTGCCGGCTCGTCGGACCTGATCTCGATCCGCGGTCGCGCCACCTCGCAACGGCCCTTCACCGTGGTCGAGGACATGAAGCGCGCCGCGCAGGAAAACTTCCGTGGCAAGGAGCAGGAACTGCAACAGCAGTTGTCCGACACCGAGCGCAAGCTCACCGAGCTGCAAAGCGGCAAGTCGAAAGGCAGCGAGATGATCCTGTCGCCGGCGCAGCAGGGCGAGTTGCAGAGCTTCCTGCAGAAGAAGGTCGAGATCCGCAAACAGTTGCGCCAGGTGCAGCGCGACCTGGACAAGGACATCGACGCGCTCGGCACACGCCTGAAATTCATCAACATCGCGCTGATGCCGATCCTGATCACCATTGCCGCGCTGTTGTTCGCAGCGTGGAAGCGGCGCAAGCGCGCCGCGGCTTGAGGAGTTTGCAATGAGCCAGAAAAAACTAGCCATCCTCGTTGCCGTCGCCATCATCGCCCTGATCGCGGCCTGGTACATCAATTCGTCGAATGCGCCGCAAACCGGCGTGAGCGCGCAGGCGCAGCCGCTGCTGCCCGAACTGCACGATCATGTGAACGACGTCAACGCGATCACGCTGACTGGTGCTGGCGGCAAGGTGCTGACCGAACTCAAGCGCGGCACGGACGGCTGGAGCATCGCCGAGAAATCCGGCTATCCCGCGGACCTGGCCAAGGTGCGCGAATTCCTGATCAAGCTCGACCAGGCCACGCTGACCGAAGCCAAGACGTCCAATCCGAAGCTGTATGCGGAATTGGGCGTGGACGACGTCAAGGATGCAAAGGCGACCGGCGTGCTGGTTGCGCTCGGCGGCCTGTCGAAGCCGCTGGCCATCATCATCGGCAATTTCAACGGCGCGGGTGGTGGCGGAACCTTCGTGCGCCGCGAAGGCGATGCGCAATCCTGGCTCGCCGGCGGCAACCTTGCCGTGGCCAAGAACACCGCGGATTGGGAGCAGCGAACCGTTGCCGACATCGCATCCGCGCGCCTGCGCTCGGTGACGCTGACGAATCCCGACGGCAAGGCCCTGAAGATCTACAAGGATGCGCAAGGCGACGCCAACTTCAAGGTTGCCGACGTGCCGAAAGGCCGCGAGGTCGCTTCCGAATTCGTCGCCAACGAACTGGGATCGGTGCTGGCCGGCCTGAATGCCGACGATGTGTTCGCGGCCAAGGACATGGCCGCGCCGGACAAGGCGTGGAAGAACGAATATTCCGCGTTCGATGGGTTGGTCGTCGACGCCACCGGCTGGGAACAAGGCGGCAAGGACTACGCGCAATTCGCCGCGCATCTGGATGAAACCGCCGCGAATGCCTTTGTCGATGCCGAACAGGCCAAGGCGAAGGCCGAATACGATGCGGCCGTCGAAGCCGCGAACAAGAAAGTCGAAAGCGAGAAATCCACGACCGGCACGCAGGCCACGGCCAATGCGAAGGCAGCGTCCGATGTCGCCAAACCGCTGGCAGTGAGCGATGCCGCGAAGGATCGCAGCGACCGGATAACGGCATTGAACAAGGAAATCGCCAGCCTGAACAAGGCGCTTTCCGGCTGGACGTTTGCGTTGCCGGCCTACAAGTTCTCGGACATGACCAAGTCCATGGACGACATGCTCAAGCCGTTGCCGGAAAAGAAACCGCAAGCAAAGAAGTCCGCAAAGGCGGGCTGAGCGGCAAACGAGATGCCGGCGGCGCGTGTTGCGCCGCCGCAAGCGAATAGTGTGACGGCAAGCGCATAATCCCCGTCGAACGAGCGTTCGAACGACGCCCGCGTCGTACCAACAGGAGGGGATCATGGCCACAGTCCGCACCGGCAAGCGCCGGAATCTTGCAGCTTTTGCCGCATTGTCCATTTGTACATTTTGTGCGCCATTGGCGGCGCAGACATCGAGCCAGACGATCACGGCGCCGGGGTTGTCCGCGCCCGGCACGATCTATTACGACACGCTCGGCATGCCGACGATCAAGGCCGCGAACAGTTACGATGTCGCCTTCCTGCAAGGTTATGCGCAAGCAAAAGCGCGTTTCTTCGAGATGGATTTCAATCGCCGCGCGGCCAGCGGCCGGCTTGCCGAACTGGTCGGCAAGGCCGCACTCGCCAGCGACGTGCAGACGCGCACGCTCGGGCTCGATCGCGCCGCTTTCGCGACCTGGCAGGCGTTGGATCCGGATACCAAGGGTTGGCTCAAGTCGTTCTCCGATGGCGTGAATTTCTGGCTCGCCACGCAGCCGCTGTCGCCGGAGTACGGCGCGTTGATGCTCACCCATGCCGCGCCGTGGACGCCGCAGGATTCCGTCATCATCGGCAAGGGCCTTGCGTTCCAGTTGTCGTTCGACCTGGACATCCAGAACACCATCGACTTCGGCGCCTATTCGCAGGCCGCGGCGGCCGCCAAGGTCGATCCGAACGCACTGTTCTTCGGCGACACGCACCGCTTCGCGCCTCCGGACAACCGCGTGACGGTGCCGGGATTCACGCCGTCCGCGACGTCAGGGACTTCGGTCATGACCCAGGCTGCCGCGATGGCGACGGTGCAATCGAGCGCGCAGCAGGTTGCAGCCATCGGCGACATCAACGTCGATCCGCGCGCGCTGGCGCTGGCGCAAACCTACCGCGACCAGATCGCCGGCAATCCCTTCATCGCACCGACCCTGCATCCGCGCCTGGGTCGCGGCGGCAGCAATGAATTCGCCGTCAGCGGCGCCTACACCGCAACCGGCAAGCCGATCATCGCCAACGATCCGCACCTGACCCTGGCGCTGCCACCGATCTTCATGGAGATGCACCTGATTTCCGGCGACGGCCTCAATGTCACGGGTGTCAGCGTGCCTGGCGCGCCGGGCATCATCCAGGGTTGCAACAGCAACATCTGCTGGGGCAGCACGGTCAACCCGATGGACGTGACCGACACGTTCCTGGAAACCTTCGTCGTCAACAGCTACGGCCTGCCCACGGCGATCGTGCACAACGGCGTGCAGGAGCCGGTGCAATGGGTGTTCCAGAGTTTCTACGTCAACCAGATGACGCCGGGCCAGACCGACAGCATCGCGCGCGACAATTCCATCGGTTACACCAATGGTGCGATCACCGTGATCGTGCCGCGCCGGAACAACGGGCCGGTCGTACAGATCGGCACGCCCGGCAGCTGTTCGCTGACCGGGCAGGCACTGACTCCCAGCTACGCCTGCGGCCTGTCCATCGCCTACACCGGCTGGGGCGCGACGTTCGAACTGACTGCGTTCAAGCTGATCGACCGCGCGCAGAACATGAGCGATTTCCAGAACGCGCTGAGCTATTTCGATTTCGGCTCGCAGAACTTTGCCTACGCCGATACCGCCGGCAACATCGCGTATTTCACCAGCGCCGAAAATCCGATCCGCGACGACTTGCAGAACTTCGGCAAATGGCTCGGCTCGCCGCCATTCATGATCCGCGACGGATCCGGCGCCGCGCACAACGACTGGCTGCCGGTGGCGCATCCGCAGCCCAATCAGGCGGTTCCCTACGAGATCATGCCGGCGTCGGAAATGCCGCATGCGATCAATCCGTCCCAAGGTTACTTCGCCAACGCCAACAATGATCCGATCGGCGTGACCCTGCAGAACAATCCGTTCGGCATGACACGTCCGGGCGGTGGCGTGTATTACCTCAACTACGGCTACGACGCGTATCGCATGGGCCGCATCGACCGCATGCTCTCGGCACTGGTGGCCTCGGGCAACAAGATCACCACCGCCGACATCCAGGCGGTGCAGCTCAACAACCAGCCGGTCGATGCGCAGTTGCTGCTGCCGTACCTGCTTGCCGCTGCCCGTAACGCCACCGCGAGCGGGGCGTGGGCGCCGCTGCAACAACTGGCGAACGACCCGGCCGTGAGCGAAGCGATCACGCGCCTGTCGGCGTGGGACTTGTCCACGCCGACAGGGTTGCAACAGGGTTTCGACGCCGGTCGTGCACCGGGGTCGCCGCCCACCGCGGCGCAGGAAGACAATTCCGTCGCGGCGACCGAGTTCTTCATGTGGCGCAGCAATGCCATCAAGAACACCATGGATGTCACGCTGTCCGCCTATGGGCTCGGCAACTATCTGCCCGCGGGCGATAGCGCCTACACCGGGCTCAAGTTCCTGCTCGATGCCTTCCCGGTGCTGGGCGGCAAGGGCGCGTCCGGCATCAACTTCTTCAATGTGCCGAATGCGCCGGATGCAGCTTCTGCGCGCGATTTCATCCTGCTGACCAGCCTGAAGCAGGCGCTGACCCAACTTTCCAGCAATGCGTTCGCTGCCGCATTCGGCAATTCCACGGACCAGTCGACCTACCACTGGGGCGCGTTGCATCGTTTCGTGCTGGTGCATCCGCTGGGCGGTCCGTTCAACATCCCGGGGCCCAATCCCTACGGGTTCACCGACCTGTCGCCGAGCCTGCCCGGTCTTGCCCGCGATTCGTCCTACAGCACGGTCAATCCGGGCGGCGACTCGTTGCGGGTCAGCGGCGTCAACGATTTCATGTTCAGCGGCGACACCGCGCCGGGACGCCGTTTCGTCGGCCAGATGAGTTCGCCGATCAACGCGGTTGAGGTGATTCCCGGCGGCAATTCGGCGGTGCTCGGCGATCCGAATTACGCCAGCCAGTTGTTGCTCTGGCTCAGCGGCGGCTATCACCCGCTGGTGGTGGATCCGAACGCGGCGACGACCGGTGCGGCCAGCACGGTGAGTTTTGTGCCGTAAAGACTAGCAAGGTCACCCCCTTCGGCACGAAGGGGGTCGATGCGTAGCATCGGGGGGATGCAAGACGAAGCGCATCCCCCTCGATCCCCCTTCCTGCGGAAGGGGGAGGTCAGGAGCTT
>JAFEEK010000483.1 GCA_018241165.1 Pseudomonadota bacterium | reverse complement strand
GGAATTGATATGCGGCGTGACGGTCAGGGTCAGGCCCACATCCTTGCGCTGGATGGTCTGGAACGGATTGCCGATGCCGGTGGTGTTGCCATTGCTGCCGGAATTGCCGCCCGTATTGGTGGTGTAGGAACCGGTCACGAACGGGACTTCCTGTGCGACCTTGATCATCGCTTCCTGGTTGTCGAGCGTCATGATCGACGGCGTGGACAGGATATTGTTCTTGCCGTTGCTGCGCAGCGCCGAGAGTAGGCCGCCGAGGCTGAGCAACTGCTTGCCATTCAGCGTGACAGTGTCGAGGTAACCCAAATTCAGACCATTGCCGACGGTGACCGCCGGGCCGCCGGATGCGTTCAGGCCGCCGGTGACATTGAAGATGTTGTTGCCCGGTGTGTTGCCGGTGAAGTTGGTGCCACCCAGCACATGGCTCTTGTCGCCGAGCGGAACCTGCCACTGGATGCCGAGTTCGTTCGCGGTTTCGTCCGAGACTTCGGCGATGACCGCCTCGATCAGCACCTGCGCGCGGCGGATGTCGAGCTGGCGGATCACCGCCTGCAACGAACGAAACACCGCCGGCGGCGCGCTGATCACGAGCGCGTTGTCGCCTTCGTGCGCCTGGATCGTCGCGGTCGATGCGCCGGACGATGCCGTGCTTCCCGTCGTGCCGCCAGCGGCGGCCTTCGCGTTCGGCGGCGTGTCGCCGGTCAACGTCGCGGCGACGCCTTCGAGGATCGGCACCAGATCCTTCGCGTTCGCGTAGTTGAGGTACACGACCTGGGTTTCTCCGCCATCGGCGATCGGCGTATCCAGATGCGCGATCAGCGCGCGCAGGCGCAGGCGGCCGCTCTTGCCGCCCGAAAGCAGGATCGAATTGGTGCGATCGTCGGCGAACACGCGCGGCGCATCGGCAGCGTCCACGCCCTTGGTGTCGGAAAGCTGGCCGAGGATGCGCGCGACTTCCGATGCGCTGGCATGTTGCAACGGAATCACGTCGACGCCGGAATCCGAAACCGTGTCGATGCGCTGGATGATGCTGATCATGCGTTCGACATTGCCGGCGCGATCTGAAATCACCAGCGAGTTCGAGGCCGGATGCGCGATCAATTGCGCGCCCTGCGGCATCAAAGGACGCAGGATCGGCACGAGTTCCGTCGCCGATACGTGTTTGACCGGCACGATCTGGGTGACGAGCTCGTCGGTCTCGTGCTGGTGCGTGCCGTTGAGTCCGCCGGAGCCGTCCTGCTGTGCAACTGCCTCCGGCACGATCTTGATCATGCTGCCCGACGCAATCGCCGCGTAGCCGTGCACGCGCAGCACCGACAGGAACACGTCGTAGATTTCGTCCGGTTTCATCGGTCGCGCCGACACCACCGTGACCTTGCCTTGCACGTTCGGGCCGACGATGAAATTCTTGCCGGTGATTTCCGACACCGTCGCGATCAGCGCCTGGATGTCGGCGTCCTTCATGTTCAGCGTGTGCGTGCCCGGCGGATTCGCGACGGGCGCCTTCGGTTGCGCGCAGGCCAGTGCGGCGGCGAAGGCGAGGACGGCGGCAACAAGGAATCGCGTCATTGTGTATTTCTCTACAAGTATATTCGGATCAACGCAAGCTCACGGTCAGCGTCGCCGGCTTGCCGTCGCGCAACACGGTGACGGAAATGCTGCCGGCGCCGGCCAGATTGTCCATGAATTGCTGCGGATTGGACACCGCCGACAGCGACTGGCCGTTGATCGCGGTGATGAGGTCGGTGGGTTTGAGCCCGGCCTGATTCATCAGCCGCGCCACTTCGCCGCCGCCGGACAGGCGCGCGCCGGCGATCTTGCCGTTCTCGAACACGGGTTCGACGTGAACCTGCTTGGCCAGTTGCGCCGGGTCGATGCGCAGTTTCGATTGCGCCGCGGTCCAGTCGAGGTTGCCGCCCAGTTGCGGCGGCGCGAAGTTCGGCGGGATGCTCGACGCGCGTGCGCCGGTTGCGCTGGCGAGATTCGCCGGATTGGCTGGCGGCGCCGTCGCGTGCGCATCGGCCTGCGGCAGGTTCAACGTCTCGGCGACGCCTTCGTGATCGAGCACGACGTGATCGGTGTAAACCGCCGTGAGCTTCGCGTTGTCGCCGACCGCCTCACCCACCTTGTAGGCGCGCTCGCCGCCGTGTTCGTCCGCGATCATGGCGATGCCGTCGTTCGGATCGTCCATCGCCAGCGTGCCGCGCAAGGTGAGTTTCAGCGTCGTCGCCGGCGCGTTGCGCATCTGCTGCAACACCGCGATCGTTTGCGGATTGCCGAACAGATGCCACTTGCCCACCGATTGCAATGGCGCCGGCGCCGGCGCGGCAGCGACTGGCGCGGTCGCCAGGTCGCCGTCGCCCTGCGGCACCAGCAGCCAGGCCAGCTTCACCAGCAGCCACAGGCAGAGCAGGCCCGCCGCGGCGCAAACCGCCAGCGCGGCAAGGCGCGACGTGCGGGCGTGGTCGGCGAAGGAAAGCGAATCGAGCATGCGGATGCGCGCAAAGATGCTGCGCGCACTTTAGCAGACTCGCGCCCGCCACTCCGCGATCTTGCCCTACTCCAGGTTGTTGGCGAAGATCAGGTCCGACTGCAGGCGCGTCACGATCAGGTCGTAATCGGTCGTGCCGGTATGGGAATCGGGCGCTTCGCCCGCGAGCACCGGCCGGCCGGCATCGAAAAACACGCGCTTGAACGCGGTCTTGTATGCCGACTGGCCTCCGCTTGCCTGCGCCATGTAGCCACTGGGCGAACCGGTGCCGTTGAAGCTGGTGTCGACGCTGCCGTCGGCGTTCAGGCGCGTGACGATGCCGCTGCTGTAAGCCGGAAACTCCCCGGCAAGCACCAGTCGCTTGCGGCTGTCGACGGCCACGCCGTAATAGATCGCATCGATGGTCGGCAGCACCATCAGGCCGCGGCCCGAAGTGTTGCCGAAGCTGGTGTCTTCGGCAGCGCTGTTCGATTGACGGCGCAACAGTACCGGGACAACGTGCGTATTCACGTCATTGGCCCAGCCCAGCGCCACCGGCTTGCCGTCGGCCTGCACGATGAAGTCGGTCATATAGGCGAGCTGATAGGCGCTCGCGCCGCCCAGATCGATGGCGTAGGAAGTCTGCGATGAGTAGATCGAGCCGCTCAGCGTCTGGGTAGCGATGAACCAATCGGTGTTGGTGCCGCCAACGGCATAGTCGCCGCCGATGAGCAGCCGATCGCGCGGTGCGTCGTAGACGACACGCGCGACAGAGGTCACGTTGGCGCACTGTGCAAGACAATAGTTCATCGTGCCGGTGTTGTAAGCGCCAAACGATGTATCGATCGAACCATTGGCTTTCAGCTTGACGACGCCGACGTCGGTAGTGGCACCGCTGCTGTTGCGGTCTTGAACCACGCCGGCGACGAATATCGATCCATCCGGCATCGTGGTCACGCTGGAGGGCGTGTCGTTGACCCGGTTGTTGGCCGCATCTTCATCGAACGCGACGCCGGTACCGCCGTCGCCCGCGAAACTCGTGTCGTCGGTGCCGTTGGCGTTGAAGCGCACGACGCCAAAGTCGGACTGTCCCAACGCGCCCGGCGTCGCGCCGACCACGACGATGCGGCCCTGCGCGTCGATGGTCATGTCCTTGACCGAGCTCAGGTACGCATCCTTGAGCACGCGGCCAGTGCCGGCGTTGCCGGTGGCCGCGCTGCCGCCGAACGTCGCATCGTCGGTGCCGTCCGGTCGGAACTTGGCCAGAAAGATCAGCGCGCCGGCGCCGCCACCCGCGCGTGATCCCGCGAGTACGTAACCGCCATCGGGCGCGCGCGCCGCCGCCACGATGCGCTCATCCGCGAAGCCGCCACCACCCACGAAGGCGCGTCTCCATCCCGGCTGCACCCCGCCGACGGCAAACGTGGTATCGACGCTGTTGTCGCCGGCATGCACGGCAACCGGCGCCAGCGTCGCAAGGGCAAAACCGAAACACAACGCGCGACCGACGGCCTTGCGTGCGATGGGGTAGGACACAAAACCGTACATGGATGACTCCTGCGTTCTCGATGGCTGCCCGAACAGACGCAATTCGTACCGGGATTGCGACAGCGCGTCGTGACGATCAGGGTTTGAGGCGCGCGATCGCCGCGAAATCGAATTTTTCCAGCGCCGCTTCGCACGCGCTTTCCGTGGCATGGCTGCAATTGGCGCTGACCACGAAGCGATCGGCGACGAAGGTTTCGATCATGAGGATGCCCTCGCCCATTTCCGTTACTTCGGCGCGACGGCCGCCGGCCAGCAGCAAGCTGTGCTGGGTGTCGTCACGGTAGTCCTCGCCCAGGTATTTCGCGGCCATCTTGTAATAACCGGCGGCGATGTCGCCGTCGTCGCGAATGCGCAGGCTGGCCTCGAAGGCGGCCGTGCTGCCAAGCGTGTAGATGGCCTGCGCGCTGGCATGCGGAGCGCCGGTCAGGCTCGGCTTGTCGTCGGTCTGCACGTGCCGGCGTTCGAGTTTGCCCCAGGCTGGCGGCAACAAAGCGGCCAGGCGTTCGGCCGCGACGACCTTGGGCGCCGTTTGCGCGTGGAGACTTCCTGCGCACAGCACCGCGAAGGCGATCAATACGATGAATGGTTTGACGGTGGACATGGTGCCGGGACCTTTGCGTGACGGATGCGCGGGTTGCGCAAAGGGACAGACGCATTTCGCGCCGCTGGAACGACAATCCGGAAAGTCTCGTCAGCGCAAGCGCGCGCGCACGCGGCGCAAGTCCGCCACGATCGGCATGTAGGGGCGGTCCTTGTCCAACACGCCGATGGCGAAATCCAGCTCGCGCCGGGCGTCGGCGTGCAGTCCGAGCGCGGCCTGGGTCATGCCCAGTACGCCGCGCGCCTCGGCGGTTCGCCAATGACGCACGCCGGAAAACTGCGTGTACAAATCCGCGCCGCGTTGCGCTGGTGCCAGCGCATCGGTCGCGCGCATTTCACCAAGCAAAGCAAGCGCCAGGGTCATCTGGCCCCAGGCTTCTTCGGTGCCGCCTGCGGGCGACAACACGCGACACTCGGCGATCGCATCGCGCGCCAGCGTCGCCGCTTGGGCGAAGTTCCCGGCCTCGCCTTCGCTGCGCGCGAGCAAGCCGAGCGCGGTCGCGTGCGTGGCATGCGGCGACGGGAAGAATGCCGTTGCGTCCGCATGCGCTTGACGGGCAACTTCCAGCGCTTCGGCGTAGCGACGCTGGTAGCGCAGCGACTGCACCAGCAACGCGCGCGAGGTTTCCAGTCCCGTTTGTCTGTCGGCGGAGGCGCCGTTGCGCGCGATGTCGTCCACGCGCACGGCGACGACTTCGCGCAGACGTTTTTCGCCGCCAGCCAGGTCGCCGCGTTGCAATTGCAGCGCGGCGAGATTGGCCTGTGCGGTCAGCGCATACGGATGTGCCGGCGGCAGGTCCGCGCGCCAGATCGCCAACGCCTGCCCGATGCGCTGCTCGGCACAGGCATAGTCGGCCACCGTGTAACAGGCCACGCCCCAGTTGTTCAGATGCATTGCCAGTACTTCGCGATCCGGCTGCGCCTGCGCCTCGAGTATTGCAATGGCCTGTGGCCACAACGCCATCGACTCCTGCGCACGCCCAAAACTGGACAACAAATTGGCTTTTGCGCCGAGACTGCGCGCGATATCGGGATGATTGGGCGGCAACACCCGGCGCCGGATGCGCAACGCTTCTTCGTGGCTGGCGAGCGCGGCGTCGTTCTGCCCGGCATCGGCCTGGAAACTGGCCAGGTTGTGCAAGGCGATGGCGACGGCCGGGTCGTCCGCGCCGCGCTGCTTGCGCCGTGCTTCGACGACGGCTTGCGCTTCGACCACCGCTTCGGCGGACTTGCCCGCTTCATTCAGATAGATCGCACGATTCATCCGTGCCTCGATCGCTTCAGGCGCATCCATGCCCAACCGACGACTCACCTGTTCGACCAGTCGCGTGGACATTTCCAGCGCATTGACGGCATCGCCGCGATTCGAAGCGATCGATGCGTGTTGCGCCAGCAACAGTTCCTGCAATGCGGCATCGCGCGGCAGATCGCGCAACCGGCGCGCGTCGGCTGCATCGGTCAGGCGCCGGGCTTCGTCCAGATCCCCGCTGGCCTTGCGCACTTGCGCCAGGTCGACCTGCGTGCGAATGGCTTGTTCGATCTGGTCGGGTCCGAACAGTGCGAGCGCACGCTGCAGTTGCGCCTGTGCCTTGGCGTAGTCGCCCAGCGCGATGTAGGTTTCGCCCAGTGTCGCGTGCAATTGTGCGGCGGCGGCGGGTTGACCGGCCAGGTCCGCATCGATGCGTGCGGCGCCGGCGTCGACCAGATCCTTTGCGCTGACCTCGCGGCCTTTTGCATTGGCCGGATCGATGCTGCGAAAAATCGTTTCGAGGAATCCGTTCACCGCTTCGGCGCGCGCGGCTTGCGCGCGCGCGATTTGCGCCTGCCAGGCGGCGATGCCGGCGCCCGCGATCACGGCCAGCGCGATGGCAGCAGTCGCGGCCAGGCCCACCCAGTGACGTCGCGCGAATTTGCCGACGCGATACGGCGTGCTGTCTGCGCGCGCCAGGATCGGGCGGCCATCGCGCCAGCACCGCATGTCTTGCGCCAGCGATTCCACGCTGGCGTAGCGACGCGCCGGCTCCGGGTCGGTCGCGCGCGCCACGATGATGCCGGCATCGCCGCGCAATGCGCGCGCGTTCACCCGCGCCGGGCCGCGCGTGCCCGTGCGCTCGCGCGCAAGCGCCAGGCGACGCGTTGGCGTGCCCGCGGTCGCGTCCGGGTTGTCATGAAAGCGCGCGCCGGTCAGCAATTCGAACAACAGCACGCCAAGCTGGAAAATATCCACGGCCGTGCCGGTGGCGGTGCCGGCGATCTGCTCTGGCGCCGCGTAGGCGCGCGTCAGCACGCGCGCGGCAGTGGCGGTTTGCTGCGCGGGGCTCGTGTCTTCCAGCACTTTGGCGATGCCGAAATCGAGCAGGTGCGGGCGGTTGTCCGCATCGATGAGCACGTTCGACGGCTTGATGTCGCGGTGCACGATCAGCAGGCGGTGCGCATGCGCGACCGCATCGCACAACTGCACGACGACATCGCGACGCGCGTCGAGGTCGATGTCCGCGCGCTTGCTCCAGTCATCGAGCGAAACCCCATCGACGTGCGCCATGACCAGGTAGGGTCGGCCATCCGCACTGATGCCGCCGTCGAGAAGGGGCGCGATCGCGGGGTGCGACAGGCGCGTGAGGATTTCGCGCTCGCGGCGGAAGCGCGCCAGGATTTCGTTCGAATCCATGCCGCGCCGGATCAGCTTGAGCGCGCCGCGCTGGACGGCGCCATCGACTTCGCGTTCGGCCAGGTACACCGCGCCCATCCCGCCCGTGCCGAGCAGGTTCCGCGTCGTCCAAGCATCCAGGGCAAAGCCCGGCGCGTCTGCGGCGACCTCGTCAACCAGCGCATCGCGCAGCAGATCGGCGAATGCGGGCGCAGGCGCGGGCGTCGAGCCGGTGCCGGCAAGGTTGGCGAGCAGGCGCCGTACATCCGTCGCGTCGCCGGCGTCCAGGCGATCGAGCCACGCCGTGCGCGTGGCGATGTCCATGTCCAGCGCCTGATCCAGCAACGTGGAAAGCGCGCGCCAGCGCTGCGCATCGAAGGATTTCATCGTTTGCATCGAATGGGATTCGCACCTACCGACGAAAATCCGCGCCGCATCACGACACCGCCGTGCCGTCGCTTTGCAGCAGCTCGGCGAGCAGCGCGCGCGCCTTGAGCAGGTCGCGATTGATCGTGCGCGTGGAGACTTCGCGCAGTTGCGCGATTTCGTCCAGACTCATGCCTGCGAATGCGGTCATCTCGATCAGTTCGTACAGCGGCGTGTCGACTTCGCGCATGCGCGCGAGCGCGGTGTCGAGTTCGGTCAGGTCGATGCCGCCCTGCGCAAACGCGAGCGGATCCTCATCGGCATGCGACAAGGTGACGAACAACGCGTCGCCGCCGCGGCGTTGCGCATGCTTCGCGCGCAGGTGGTCGATCACGGCGGTGCGCAACACGCGGCCGACGTAGGCGAAAAACTGGCCGCGCGTGGTGCCGCGCAGCCCCTCGGCGTCGGCCATGCGCAGGAAGCCTTCGTGGACGAGCGCGGTCGCGTCAAGGCCGGTAATGCCGCCGGCCTCGGCCAGGCGCGCACGCGCGATGCGCTTGATGTCCGGATACAGACGGCCGTACAGCTCGTTCGCAGCCACGCTGTCGCCACCGCCCGCACGCGACAACAGCTCGGTGATGCCGTGCATGCGCTGATCAGTCCCCGCCAAAAAAATCCCCAGGCGAGCCTACCACAGCAGCGCCGGCGCGCTCACGAACGGCGGAACAGATTCCCGATGCGGCGGAACAATCCCGGCTTCTTGCGCTCGGCGGGCGGCGGCGGTGACGGCGTCGGCGTAGTGGGAACGGGCTGGTGCCCGCGCGGCCGTTTCGCCTGTGGCGTCGCATCGCCATTGTGCATGGCCGATTCGGCGCCGTCGTGACGGTGACGCCCGCGACCGCCGCGACGGCTTCGCTTGCGCGGCGTGCCGTCGGCATTGGTTGCCGGCGCATGTGCCGCAGGCGATGGTGTCGCGGTCGTTTGCGCAGGCGCGGGCTTGTGCTCGTGCGCGTGGCTGCGCGGGCCATCGCGGCGCGGTCTCCGGCTTTCGCCATGGCGCGACTCGCCGTGACGCGCTTTCGGCACGTGCGGCTTGCGCGCCGAGGTGTCGATGTTGGATTCGCCATCGTCGCCTTCAACGCCAGCGACCGGCGCGCGCGGCGGCGGAACCACCAGCATTTCCGGTTCAACGCGTGCGACCGGAATCTTCTGGCCGATATAGGTTTCGATGTCGGGCAGGCCTTGCGCGTACATGTCGCAGGCGAAACTGATCGCGTCGCCTTCCGCGCCCAGGCGCGCGGTGCGGCCGATGCGGTGGACGTAATCTTCGGCATCCATCGGCAGGTCGTAGTTGAACACGTGGGTGACGTCGGGAATATGCAGGCCGCGCGCGGCGACGTCGGTGGCGATCAGGATTTCGATCTCGCCGCGCTGGAACTTGCCGAGCAGGGTCTGGCGTTTCTTCTGCGGCACGTCGCCGGACAGCATGCCGACACGGAAGCCCTGCCGTTCCAGGCGCCGCGCGACTTTTTCTGCCGCGACCTTCATGTTGACGAAGACCATGCTGCGATGCGCCTGGATGCGCGACAGCAGGTTGATCAGCAGCGGCAGCTTTTCTTCGCTGGCCGGGAAATAGATCACCTGGCGCACGCGGTCGGCGGTGACGTTGTCGCTTTCCACCGCGAGCTTCTGCGCTTCGTTCATGTGCTCGTAGGCGAGTTCGAGCACGCGGTGCGACAGCGTCGCCGAGAACAGCATGCACTGGCGGCGCGTGCGATCGGGCAGGCGGCGCAGGATGAAGCGCACGTCCTTGATGAAGCCCAGGTCGAACATGCGGTCGGCCTCGTCGATCACCAT